>DATKNM010000466.1:0-6991 GCA_035541335.1 Binatia bacterium | reverse complement strand
CAAGGCACCCGACGGCGACCCGCGCGATCCCGCGGCACTCGAAGGACTGATCTCGCGTATCGGCGACCAATCGAATCTCATACTCGATCCCGACCTCGACAGCTTCTATACCATGGACCTGGTGCTTCTGAAGGCACTAGGACTCCTGGATCAGGTCCACCAGACCACGCAATACGCCGCCGGAAAGGTCGGCGCCCAGAAGCTCGAGATGACCGACATGGCGCAGTTCCTGCAACTGATCGGCAGCCTGCAGGCGACGCTCAACGGCGCCAGAGATTCGCTCTCGAAGGCCTACGACGGAAACGAGCAGACCGGCAATGCGCCAAAGGACCTGAAGCAGCGGCTCGACCCGGCGGCCCAGGCGATGCTGGGCGCCATCGATAAGCTGATCGCCGATTTCAATGCCTCGGCGTTGGCCGGCGGCGCGACGCCGCTTTCGGCCGGCGTCTTCGATGCGGATGAGGCCGCGGCACGCAAGGCGATCTTGGATTTCGCCACGCGAGCCAGCACGTCTATGAACGATCTGTTCGAGCGGCGCATCGCTGTCTTCTGGTTCGAGCGGTATGTCTCTTTCGGCGCCGCCATCGGGTTTTTCGCACTGGCCATCGCCGTGGTCATGCTTGCCATCCGCCTCATGGTCGTGAAGCCGATCGGCGCCTTGACCGGGGCCATGGGCCGCCTCGCGGAGGACGACACTTCGGTAAATGTTCCGATGACCGGACGCGGCGACGAGCTCGGCGCCATGGCGCGGGCGGTCGGGCAGTTCAAGATCGGCATCGAGAAGCGGCTGGAGCTGGAAGCACAGAACCGCGAGGAGAATGCCCGGCGCGAGGCGACCTTGGCCGCGATGCGCACCCTGGCGCAGCGCTTCGACGGCGAGATCAAGCAGGCGCTCGGCGAGATGGTGAACCGCACCAGCACCCTGAAGCACGCCTCCGGCGTGATGGGCGAGGCCGCCTCCACGTCCGGCGACCGTTCCAATTCCGTGGTCGAGCTTGCCCACGTCGCCGCAGGCAATGCCCAGTCGATCTCGGCCGCGGTCGAAGAACTCTCGGCCTCGATCGGCGAGATCGGACGCCAGGTGGAGGGTGCCGCCGCCAGCGCGGAGACCGCCGCCAAGGACGGCGCCGCCGCCGCCGAGATCGTGACCGGTCTCACCCGCACCGCCGACAGCGTCGCCGGCATCCTCAACATCATCCGCGACATCGCCGAGAACACCAACCTGCTGGCCTTGAACGCCACCATCGAGGCGGCCCGCGCCGGCGAGGCCGGCAAGGGCTTCGCCGTGGTCGCCAATGAGGTGAAGTCGCTGGCGACCCGGAGCGCCCGGGCGACCGAGGAGATCCGCGCCCAGATCCAGGCGGTGCAGGAGATTTCCGGCTCCGCCGCGGCCTCCATCTCGGAGATCGTCGGCAAGCTCGACGCCATCCATTCGGCTGCCACCGGCATCGCCGCCTCGGTGACCCAGCAGAACGCCGCCACCCAGGAGATCGCCCGCAACGTGACCGAAGCCTCCAAGCGCCAGGAGGAGATGGCCGGCCTGGTGACCGACGTGAAGGCCGCGGCCGAGACCACCGGGTCGGAATCGACCCAGGTGCTGAAGGTCGCCGGCGACGTCGCCGAAAGCGTCGATTTCCTGAAATCCCGGGTCGACGGCTTCCTCACCGAAATGCTGGACACGACCGGCGGCACGGGCCAGAAAGCCGCCTGATTCTAAGCCATTCGCCGGCCCCGCAAGCTTGACGGGGCCGCCGGAACCGCCTAAAACCGCCGCCGACCGTGGGTCCCGGGCTGCGCGAACCGGCCGGCTGTGACCCCAAATAGTTGATCCAAAAGGACTAAGATTATGGCTCGTCGCTGCGGCATCACCGGCAAGGGCGTTCAGGTCGGCAACAATGTCAGCCACGCCAACAACAAGACCAAGCGGCGCTTCATGCCGAACCTGCAGGTGACCCGGCTGCTCTCGGACGCGCTGGGCCAGCAGGTGCGCCTGCGCCTGACCGTGAACGCGATCCGCACCATCGAGCACAATGGCGGCCTCGACGCCTATCTGCTCGGCACCTCCGACCTGAAGCTGCCGACCGAGGCCCGTCGCCTGAAGCGCCGGATCGAGAAGGCGGCGGCGGCGAAGGCCGCCTAAGAGCGGGTCGCGAAGGCCGCTTCTTCGAACTATCGCCGATAGTTAGCCGCCCTGCTTGCGCCGGGCGCAGGACTGCCGTTCGCCGGCGACCAGTTGTCGCTCCCGGCTGGGCCCGCTAGATTCCCGCGATACCCCCCGCGATACCCTGCGAGCGAGGAATCATGCAGTTGCCGGCCGGAGCCCCGATCATCGGCGTCCCCATGTGCATCAAGCACGTGGACCAGCAGAACTTCCACACCGTCGGCGAGAAGTACCTGACCGCCATCATCGAGGCGGCGGGCGGCTATCCGCTGTCCTTTCCGGCATTGGGCGAGGCGATCGAGCCGGCCGGCCTGCTCGCGCATCTCGACGGCCTGCTCTTCACCGGCAGTCCTTCGAACGTCGCCGTGCACCATTACGGCGGCGCCCCGGACCGCCCCGACAGTCCGCAGGATCCCGGCCGCGATGCCATCACCCTGCCGCTGATACGCGCGGCCATCGCCCAAGGCGTGCCGATCTTCTGCATCTGCCGCGGCTTCCAGGAGTTGAACGTGGCGCTGGGCGGCACGCTCCACACCATGATCCACGAGACGCCCGGCCGCATCGATCACCGCAGCAAGAAGAACGTGCCGCTTGCGGAGATGTACGGACCGACGCATCGCATCGATTTCCTGCCGGGTGGCGAGTTCGCCAGGCTGCTCGGCAAGACCTCGACCATGATCAACAGCCTGCACTGGCAGGGCGTCGATCGCCTCGCCGATCGGCTGGTGGCCGAGGGACACGCGCCCGACGGCGTCGTCGAAGCGGTGCGCGTGAAGGAGGCCGGCTTCGCGCTCGGCGCGCAATGGCATCCGGAATTCCGCGCGACGGAGAACCCGGATTCGATGCGGCTCTTTCAGGCCTTCGGCGACGCGGCCCGCACGCGCGCGCAGAATCGCGCCAAGGCCCGCGGCAGCCGGTCGCAGGCCGCGGCCTGATCGGCCGCGCGCACGGCACGCCGCGTGCCGAACCTCGCGGCGCTTCGGAGCCGACCCGAAATCACCTCTTCGTGACGCCGCAATAATTGCGCGAATTCATACGCTTACAGCCATGCGTCTGGACTCGCTCTGACATGCAAACATCTGGCCTCTCTAACCTTGATTTCAGGTGTATCAACCACACCTATCAGAACACTAGCAGTGACTGCAGCTGCAATGGCTGCAGTTAACCGGAAGCGGTCTCCCCCACCGCGACCGGACTCCGACAACGGAGTATAGAACGCCCGGTCCTCCCCTGGCCGGGCGTTCGCTTTTCTAGCGAATGCCCGGCGTCGTTGAATGGCGCTTTGCGCCACGGGCGTTCCCTTTTTTGCGAACCGCCCGGCGTCGTTGCATGTCGGGCGTTCGCTTTTGGAGCGAGTGCCGGCCGCGCTGGAAGCGTGCTTCGCGCGCCGGTGCTCGCTTCCCTGCGAAGGCCCGACAGCGCTGAGCGATTGGCGCGTCGGGCCTTCGTCATTTCACGCGCATCGCACACTGCAATGTTTGCAGGCTGGTTTCGCGGCGCGGACTGCGATAGACCGGCCCCAGGGATCGAACTTCAGAGATCGAACTTCAGAGATCGCGCTGTAGAGATCTCTCGCACCCCCGTCAGCATTTCGAAACGAACAGTTCATGCGCATCGCCACCTGGAACATCAATTCGCTTCGGCTCCGGATGGAGCTGGTCCGCCGCTTCATGCAGCAGGAACAGCCGGACGTACTCTGCCTCCAGGAGATCAAGGTCGATGATCCGCTGTTCCCGATGGACGAGGTGAAGGCGCTCGGCTTTCCCCACGTCCTGCATCACGGCATGAAGGGCTACAACGGCGTCGCCATTCTCTCCAAGCTGCCGCTGCAGGCGCGCGACCCTAACAACTGGTGCCTGAAGAACGACTCGCGCCACGGCGTCGTGCTGCTGCCCGGAGACGTCGAGCTGCACAATTTCTATGTCCCGGCCGGCGGCGACATCCCCGATCCCAAGGTCAACGTGAAGTTCGCGCACAAGCTCCAGTTCCTCGACGAGATGCGCGACTGGTTCAAGACCGGTCGCAAGGCGAAGCGGGCGATCCTGGTGGGTGATCTCAACATCGCGCCGCTGGAGAACGACGTCTGGTCCCACAAGCAGCTCTTGAAGATCGTCAGCCACACGCCGATCGAGGTGGAGAAGCTGAACGCCGTTCGGCAGGCGGGAGAATGGGTGGACGGCGTCAGGCACTTCACGCCGGAGAGCGAGAAGCTCTATTCCTGGTGGAGCTATCGTGCCCCCGACTGGACCAAGAGCGATCGCGGCCGGCGCCTCGACCATGTCTGGGTGTCGCCGGCGATGAAGCCGCGCCTGAAGGCGGCGAAGATCCTGCGCGACGCCCGCGGCTGGACGCAGCCCAGCGACCACGTGCCGGTGGTGGTCGATCTCGACTGAGCGCCCGCGCTTCGTTCCACTGGCTGATCCTTGTTGATCCCCATCAAGCCAAACCGGTTTCACCTCGGTCGTCCGGACAATGCCGAGCTCTGGCGCGGCGGACGGAGATTGAGCTTGCCTGCCGCGCTGCCGAGGCACGGCACGATATTCGCCGGCGGGGTAAACATCCGTTAGGAATTTAGGGGCATGGTGCCCGGATGGGGACACCGCCATCCGCCCGCGACGCCATCGCCCCGCCCATCGAGGTGCGGCCGCGCCAGCCGCACCGGTTCTGGCGCCCCGCCATTCTGGCGTTGGGCGTCGCGATCTCGGCCGCGGTTGCCGGCGTCGTGCATGACATGTTGGGCGAGGAAGCCGCGGCGCAGCGCGAGGTCGCGCGCCAATCCCTGGCGGCGGGCCTGCAGAGCCACATCGACCGCCAGCTCGGATTCGTCCGGTTCCTGCGCGGCCTCTACGATTCCTCCGACTTCGTCAGCGCCGAGGAGTTCCGCCGCTTCGTCCAGATCGATCCCGGCGTGCGCGAACACGCCTGGTGGATCAGCGTTGCCTGGGCGCCACGCCATGCCGGCGCAGCAGCCGTCACCGGTGCGGCACCGCAAGGCGCCTTCGCAGGCGACGACATCTTCCCGATCACCTATCTCGAACCGACGCAGAACGATCAGGCGCGGATCGTCGACGCCGCGACGGATGCGGCGGACCGCGCCGCCATGTTGCAGGCGGCAGCGACGCTGCACCTGACGATCTCCGCGCCGCGATCGAGCGTCATGAACGGCCACCGGACCACCGTGGTGAAGGCCTTCATGCCGGTCTTCCAGAGCGACGGTGCTGCGCCCGGAACGCCGGAAGGATTCCTGATCGAGACCATCGCCCTCGACGGTTTCTTCGACAGCTTTCTCGGCAGCGCCTTCGCCGATACCAAGCTCTCGGTGCGCATCTACGACGGAACCACGCCGATCTTCGCGCGCGGCGACCGGCACGACGCGGTGATGCCGACGCACCTCACCCTGGCCGATCGCGACTGGACGCTGGAAGTGGACGGTGCGGGCGGTTCCGTCGAAGCGGGCTTCTGGCTGCCGGCGCTGATCTTCGCCACCGGGATCGCATTGACGGCGCTGCTCTACCTCCGCCTCCAGCGGGCCGATAGCGAGTACCAGCGGATCACCGACGAGGTCGGACGCGCCACGTCGGCATTGGCGGACAGCAACCACCGGCTGGTGGAGCGCTCCATCAAGCTGGAAGAAGCGGCCGACGATCTACGGCGCACGTCGCGGGAAGCGCAATTCGCCAACGCGGCGAAGACCATGTTCCTCGCCAACATGAGCCACGAATTGCGGACGCCGTTGAACGCGGTGATCGGCTTCTCCGAGATGATCGCCGGCCGGGTGCTCGGCGAGCAGTCGCCGCGCTATTTCGAATACGCCCGCGACATCGGCGAGAGCGGCCGCTACCTGCTCTCGATCATCGAGGACCTGCTCGACATGTCGCGGATCGAGCTCGGCAAGATACAGCTGAAGGAAGAGACCATCGTCCTCGCCGACCTGGTCGGCGACGTGGTGAAGTTCGTCTCGCTCCGCGCCCAGGAGAAGAGCCTGCAGGTCCGGTGCCTGGGATTGGAGGCAATGCCGCGCATTACGGCCGACCCGAAGGCGATGCGCCAGACCTTGATCAACCTTCTCACCAATGCGGTCAAGTTCTCGCATCCCGGCGCACCGATCGAGATCAAGGGCGAGATCGAGTCGGGCGGAGGCGTGGCCCTGTCGGTGACCGACCGCGGCATCGGCATCGCGCAGGAGGACCTCGCGCACATCTTCGAGCCCTTCTGGCAGAACGAGGCCCATCGCAAGCGCAACAAGGACGGGGTCGGCCTCGGCCTTGCCCTCACCCAGCGTCTGATCCAGGCGCATGACGGCACGGTGGAGATCAAGAGCCGGGAGGGCGAAGGCACGACCGTGACGATCCACTTGCCCGGCACGCGGATCGTCCGGAGCCGATCGCACCTCTCCGTGGTTGCCGGCGGCGGCAGCGCCGCCTAGGCCCGCCAGACCACCGGAAACCAGTCTTCGCGCAGGCGCTCGCCGCTCTGCTGCCCGATGCCGGGGAAGGGCGGCGAGGTTCGACCGGGTCGTTCCAGGAAGGTCACGTCGTCGCCGACGAACCGCGCGGAAAAGGCGCGGCGGCGGCTGGCGCCGACATTGCCCGGCGCGCCGTGCACGCAGTGGAAATCGAACACGATGGCATCGCCCGGCTCGAGGACCGGCGCCAGGATGCGGGGATCGCCCTCGGCGATCGCCGGCATGTCCATGAAATCGGCATCGGACCCATAGAAGTCCGAATTCGAGGCCCAGCGCTTCGGACGCACCAGCTTCGGCCAGAGATGCGAGGTCTTGAGCGCGCGCAGGGTGTTGGCCTCGGTCACCGGGTCGAGCGGAATCCAGTA
>DATKNM010000465.1:0-3375 GCA_035541335.1 Binatia bacterium | reverse complement strand
AAGAGCTTCACGCTCCATGCCCGCGACCATCTGCGGCTGGCCGTCCTTTCGGAGATCAATCTCGCCGTCCGCGGCGGCGAATGCGTGGTGCTCGACGGACCCTCCGGCGCCGGCAAGAGCACGCTGATGCGGACACTCTACGGCAACTACCGGGCCGATCGCGGCGCGATCCTGGTCCGCGAGCGCGAAGCGACCATCGATCTCACTTGCGCGGCGCCGCGGGAGATCCTGGCGCTGCGGCGCGGCACCATGGGTTATATCAGCCAGTTCCTGCGGGTCATCCCGCGTGTGCCGACGATCGAGATCGTGGCGGAGCCGCTGGTCGCCCTCGGCGTCGATCGCGGCGCGGCACGGGATCGCGCGGCGGCGCTGCTCGAGCGCCTCGGTCTGCCGGAGCGGTTCTGGGGCCTGCCGCCGGCCACCTTCTCCGGCGGCGAACAGCAGCGGGTCAACATCGCCCGCGGCCTGATCGCCCGTCATCCGCTATTGCTGGTGGACGAGCCCACCGCGTCGCTCGACGCCGCCAACCGCGAGACGGTGATTGCCCTCCTTCAGGAGGCGCGCGATGCTGGCAGGGCGATCATCGCCATTTGTCACGATGACGTCACACGCACCGCACTGTCGACTCGATATTACAAGATCCCCTTGAAAGTACAGGCCGAATGAAGTCCGAAACCGCGCTCACCGGATGCCGCATCGTCACCTATGACGAGGTGATCGAGGGAAGCCTGCTGCTCCGCGACGGCATGATCGCCGCGATCGACGCCGGGCCGAGCCGCGTGCCGGGTGCCATCGACTGCGGCGGCGACGTGATCATGCCCGGCATGGTCGAGCTCCACACCGACAATCTCGACAAGCACATCGCGCCGCGACCGAAGGTGCACTGGCCGGCGGATTCGGCCGTCGTAGCGCATGACGCCCAGATCGCGACCGCGGGCATCACCACGGTCTTCGACTCGGTGGCGATCGGCGACATCCACCAGGGCAGCGATCGCATCAAGACCCTGACCGACATGGTGGCAGGCCTCACGCGCTGCCAGCAGCACGATTTGCTGCGGGTCGAGCACTATCTGCATCTCCGCTGCGAGATCTCCCACGCGAATCTGCTCGACTCCCTGGAGCAGCTCGGTGGCCATCCCAGCCTGCATTTGATCTCGCTGATGGATCACACGCCAGGCCAGCGGCAGTTCGCCGACATGGCGCAGTACGAGAACTACTACAGGAACAAGTACCACCTGAGCGACGACGAGCTCGTCGCCTTCGTCGAGCGCTGCCGCGCGGACCGCGACCAATATGGCGCCGCCAACCGCGCGGCAGTTATCGCCCTCGCCAAGTCCCGGGGCCTCAAGCTGGCGAGCCATGACGACGCGACGCCCGCCCATGCCGACGAAGCGGCGGAAGCCGGCGCGGTGGTGGCGGAGTTCCCGACCACCTTCGCCGCAGCGGAGGCGCTCCGCGACCACGACATTGACGTCCTGTCCGGCGCACCCAACGTGGTGCGCGGCGGCTCCCATTCCGGCAACGTCTCGGCGCTGGCTTTGGCGGAGCGCGCCCTCGTGGACATCCTCTCCTCCGACTACGTGCCGGCGAGCCTGTTGCCGGCGACCTTCCGCCTGGTGGAGGCGCTGGACTACAGCCTGCCGGAGGCGGTGCGCCTTGCGACCGCCAATCCGGCGGAATCCATGGGCCTCGACGACCGCGGACGGATCGAGATCGGCAAGCGCGCCGACCTGGTCCGGGTCGCGCAGCGCGGCGCCTTGCCGGTCGTCACGATGGTCTGGCGCCGCGGCGAGCGCGTCGCCTAATTTCCGGAGATCCGAGATGTATGCGATCGAACAGGGCGAGCCCGATCATCCCTGGGCCGACGGCCGCGCCATGACCGAGGCGCCGATGATTCACCCGACGGCGGTGGTGAAGGCGAGCCGCTTCGGCTCTTGGACCGTGATCGGGCCGCACTCGAAGCTGCTGGAAGTCGAGTTCGGCGACTGGTCCTACACCGTGCACGGCGCCGATCTCTTCAACGCCACCGTCGGAAAGTTCTGCAACATCGCCGCCGGCGTCCGGCTTAATCCCACGAACCATCCGACCGAGCGCGCGAGCCAGCACCATTTCACCTATCGCAGCCGCTCGCATCATCTGGCCGAGGCCGACGATCCGGCGGTCTTCGCCTGGCGCCGCGCGCATCGGGTGACCGTGGGCCACGACGTCTGGATCGGCCACAATGCCATCGTGCTGCCCGGCCGCTCGATCGGCACCGGCGCCGCGGTCGGCGCCGGCGCGGTCGTGACCAAGGACGTTCCGGACTTCACCATCGTCGTCGGCAATCCCGCAAGGATCATCCGCCGACGCTGCGACGAGGCGACGGAAGCATTGCTGAAGCAGATCGCCTGGTGGGATTGGACGCCCGAGCAATTGCGCGCGGCCATGTCGGATTTCCGCACGCTGGACGCCGCCGCCTTCGCGGGCAAATACGCGGCGCTCGCCGCGGCTTGACCCGATGGAACGGGGTCGCCTCGTCTATGTGATGGGTCCGTCGGGGGCCGGGAAGGACAGCGTCATCGCCTTCGCCCGCGCCGCCAGCGATCCCGCGCGCGTTGCCTTCGCCCATCGCTACATCACCCGGCCCGCCGTCGCCGATGCGGAGAACCATGTCGCCTTGACCACGGCGGAATTCGCGGCGCGGCTCGCCGCCGGATGGTTCGTCCTCCACTGGGAGAGCCACGGGCTCCATTACGGCATCGGCCGCGAGGTCGAGCTCTGGTTGGGCAGCGGGCGATCGGTGGTCGTCAATGGATCCCGCGCCTATCTGCCCGAGGCGCTACGCCGCTATCCCGGGCTGCTGCCGGTCCTGGTGACGGCGCCGGCGGAGATCCGGCAGGCTCGGCTCGCGGCCCGCAGACGCGCCTCCGATGGTGATCTTAAGGCCCGGGTCGCGCGCCGCGTCGAACTCGAAGAAGGTTGCGACGCCATGGTCGAGATCGACAACAGCGCCGCCTTGCCGGAGGCCGGCGCGGCGCTGCTGCGGCTGCTGGACGGGATCAGCCGAGCTTCGCCCTGAGGATCGCCGAGCTTCGCTCCGCCACCAGCACGACCACGAAGACGATGATCAGCAGCAGCGAGACTTCCTGGTACTGGAAGAGGTTCATCGCCGAAAGGAGCTGGAAGCCGATGCCGCCGGCGCCGACGAAGCCCAGCACCAGCGAGGAGCGGATGTTCTCGTCGAGGCGGTAGAGGGTGATGCCGAGCAGCGATGGGATGACCGAGGGCAGCACCGCATGGGTGAAGACCTGGGCGCGCCGTGCGCCGGTCAGCGACAGCGCATCCACCGGCGCCATGTCCATCTGCTCGATGGTCTCGGCAAAGAGGCGCCCCAGC
>DATKNM010000464.1:0-8150 GCA_035541335.1 Binatia bacterium | reverse complement strand
GATCCTCAACCAGGTGATCGGCACCGTGAACTACGATCTGGCGCCGGGCGTCGCCCTGGACGGCGAGATCGGCTACACTTGGTTCAGCGACGGCGGCAGCGGCGTGATCGATGCGCAGAAGGACTACCACGCCTTCAACGTCGCGATCGGCAGCGCCTTTAAGTTCTAATTCATCGATCTGACTTGCTGAGAATCAACGGGAATCGCCGGTGAGTCGCGCGCGAAAGTCCTGCATGCCCGGGCATGACGACTGAAGGGAGGAATCGGAGGAACCAAGCGAAGCGAGCCGTGTTGGCTCGGTGGATGGCTGGCTCCAATCGGACGCGACGGATTCCCCTCCGGCGCGCGGCAGTCCCCAGCCCCCGCCATCCTTGTGCCGGAGCTCGCGGTACCCCACCCGACCCGCCGGCCTCAATGGTCTCGACCTCAGCCCCTCCGCCGCCCCGGCGGAGGGGTTATTCTCAGGTCACCTGAAGGAACGCCACATCACGATGGCGGTGCCGATCGCCGCTCCGGCGAGGAAGCCGAGCGGCCCAGTGATGAAGATGCCGAGCATCGGTCCCTGATTGGCGTCGGGCGTCAGGACCATCGGCCCGAAGAAGCCACCGATGAAACCGATGGCGCCGAAGATGATGCCCCAGGTCAGAACGATGCGCACAAATCAGCTCCCGGAGCCTGCACTGCCTTCCGGCGTGCAGAGTCTGCCATGCACGTCACGGGTCAACGCCTCGATGCGTTCGCTCAGTTTCTGGGTGAGCTCGGTCAGACGCGTGTTCTGCTCCAGCAAGGCGAGCATCGCCTTGTTCTGTTCGGCGGCGGCGATCTGGCGCTGCTCCGCCATCCGGGCCAGGTCCTCGCGGTGCTGCGCGTCGGCTTCCGCATGCGCCTTGTCGCGATCCGACTGCCGCGTCTGCGCCAGCAGGATCAGCGGCGCCGCATAGGCCGATTGCAGGCTGAACGCCAGGTTGAGCAGGATGAAGGGATAGAGATCGAACTTCACGAGGCCAATGAGGTTCGACCCGACCCAGATGAGGACGATGCCGGTCTGCGCGATCAGGAAAACCGGCGTCCCGAAGAACCGCGCGAAGGCCTCCGCCTTCAGGGCAAACCAGTCATTGCCGAAGGTCGATTGCAGATGCGCGATCGGACGATGAAATCGCAGGTGATGCGGACCGGCTGCGCCGGTGGCGCGGGCTGCCGGCGGCGAAGTAGGCGTGTCTGTGCTCATGGGATCTCTCCGTAGGGCTTTCCCCGTTGCTTTCCTTGCAGTCGCCGCCCCACGACAACCCGCTCCCCCAAAGTCCCGAGCGCCTGTCGTCTGCCGCGGTCCACTCTACGCGATTCGGGCTCTTCGCTGGGACCGGCGCCGGCGGACATTCACCTTGACGGACGCTGCTGTCTTTCAACTGCGTCTAAGTGCGCTAAGCCACTGACTATGAAATACTTTGTCGCATCGCCACGGCCGAAATCGATTCTTCATTCCGTATAGGTACGGTCTAAGTTGGCGCAGGGGTTGGAGGGTGTTTGGCGCACCATTCTTCAGAGGGAGACGGTGATGACTGAAGGCACGGTTTCATCCCTGCGCGGCTTCGTGCGGCAACCCAAAGAGGCCCTCGGCCAGGCGGAGGTGGAAGCCTTGCTCGAACGGGCCTTCTGCGGCCGCACGGCGACGGTGGGCGCGGACGGGTATCCCTATGTCGCGCCCAATCTCTTCATCTGGAAGAACGCCCAGGTCTATCTGCACACGCCGCGGCACCAGGGCCACTTCCTCGAGAATGTGCGGCACTCCGACCGGGTGAGCTTCGAAGTGGACGAGCCGGGCGAGATCTTCCCCTACGGCCATGTCGAATGCGACACCAACGTCTCCTATCGCTCGGTCATCGTCTTCGGCCGCATCCGCATCATCGAGGATGCGGCCGAGCAGCGCGCGTTCTTCACCGCATTCCTCGCGAAATACGCACCGAAGGAGTCCTGGGGCCGGGAGATCGGCTCCTTCCCGCGCCTCGCCGGGCCGATCGTCTATGCCATCACGCCGGAGATCATCACCGGCAAGGTGAGCGCGCTTCCGCCGATCGGCGAGCAGTGGCCCAGCCGGAACAACACGCTCTCGCCGGGCTGGACGCCGAGAGGGGCATCCTAGTCGCATCAAGCTGCCGGTGCCGCGCCTGCGCTTGGCGCTTCCGCGGGTGCGGGCGCCGGCGCCAGAGCGGCGGGAGGACGTCGGCGTTCATAGTGGCCGCCGCATTCCTTTGCCGCCTGGTCGAGGAAGGAGGCGGCGAGGCCGAGATTGCCCCGCGCCTCGGCGCGGAGCGACATGCGGTCGAGCATCCGGAGGCGGAATGCCCGCTGCGCGATGCCGATCCCGGCGAGCTCCTGCAGGAAGGCCGCGCGGGTCGCCGCATGGAGCTCGCACCAGCGCGGCGCCGGCCGCTGCACGCAGTCCGGGTCATAGGCGTGCACCTGCTGGCGGCTGACCTCGACGTCGAAATTCGCCTTGACCGCCGCCGCCACCTCGGAGGGGCTGTCAAAGCAGGCCAAGCCGTTGACGATGAACGTCTTCATCTCATCGGTGAGGATCGACATGGATTCTCCATTCTGTCGGGGTCCGGTCGGGGTTGGCGCTGCAACGCTGCGCATTGGGATGGCGTCGGGCGCGACTGCGCGGAGAGCGTCGTGAATGGGGCGGGGTCCGAAATTCTGTTGTATGGGGTCGGCGCCGTGGCAGTCGAAAGATCAGGACGCGCGCGGCGCGGTCGCTGCGGGCACGTCAGGTCCGCGTATGAGAGTATAGTTCATTTTTTGTTCTAAGGCGAGAGTCGATCGAAGGCGGCATTCTCCAATGGGAGAATTCGCGCGTCCGGCGGCACATGCGTGGTCGCGATGCGGATGTAAGAATTGAGAATTGTGTCCCCGTAATCGCGTAATCGCCGCAATCGCAGAGAAATCCCGGGCAGAGTAGTGGTTCCGCTCAGCGGCCGTGGATCCACGGCGGTGTCGGCAGGAAATGCTCAAACAACATGCGCGGCAGGATCAGCCCGAACGTCATCGCCAGGATGACCAAGAACGCCGTCGTGCCGTTTGCGACGATGCCGGACAGGAGGGCTGGCGAGGCGGGTGCGCCGGCCGAGATCAGGGCGATGAGGTCGCCCGAGGCGCGGAACAGAAAGAATCCGGGCATCAGGGAGACGACTGCGGAAAAGCCGAAGGCGGCGAACGGCAGATGCAGACGATCGGCCACCGGCGCGACGATGACGCCGACCAGGGCGCAGGCGACAAGTGCGCCGAGGGCGACGTGGGCGCCTGCCAGCGAGATCAGCGCCCAGCGCGCCGCATGCGCCAACATGCCGAGGGCGATCGAAAACGGCAGCAAGCGCCACGGCATGGAAAAGAACGTGCCGAAGGCCGCGACTGCACAGCCTGCGGCGATCACATCTGCCCAGATCGGCACTGGTCCGGGCACGGTGGCGGCGGGCAGCGTGGCGCCGCCACCGGCAAGACCCGCCAGCAGGCCGGCGCAGATCATCAGGACAATCAGGCCCGAGTGGACCAGGCGGGCGACGCCGAGGGTGATCCGGGCGCGCGCAAGATCAATCGCCCCGTTCAGGATGTGCGGGCCTGGCACCAGAACCATACCGGGGCAGAGCGTGACCAGGGATTGCGACGCGCCCAGATGGAAGCGCATGGCGACCGCACCGACGGCTCCGGCGACAACCGCGGCGCAAAGCGGTTGGACGAAGGGATTGCGGCCGAGCGTCGCCAGCCAGCGGCGGAGCCACGCACCCAGCGCCGCACTGACGGCTATCAGCAGAAGGCTGATGGGGTCGAGAGCACCGAAGATCACGCCGAGCGACGCGGCGCCGATGGCCGCGAAGAGGACAAAGCGCGGCGTCGAAGCCGACGGCAGACGCTCGACTGCCGCGAGCGCGGAGCGCGCGGCGGTGGGCGGCAGCCGGCCGTCGCAAACCTGGTCCACGACCTTCGTCGTTGCCAGGACCTTGCCCATATCGACCCCGAGCGGCATGGTCGGGATCATTTCGGAGAAGGGCGTCCCTACAACCTGAAGCGCGAGTTCGCCCCAATGGGGATGCAGGGTGAGCGGCACGCCGAGGGCACGGCCAAGCCGCTCCGCAGCGATCACCACGCGTTCGGTGGTCTGCCCATTCTTGAAGAGCGTCGCCGCCGCGACCGCGACGATCTCGATCGCCGCCGCGCGGGCCAGGTGCTCGGGCTGGCTTACACTCGAAGCGCCGATACCGGCCATGGCATTCACCCTCGGCTTCGCCGGCGTTTGACGCCGGTCAACGCATATCGATCAGTACAGCTTACGTGCGGCCGATCCGGTTTTCTTCAAAATCGGTGCGAGGATCGCGGAGAGCATGATGGCGATCCCAAAGGCCCGGTCGTCATCGCCGGACATTCTGGGAGACATAATACTTATCTCCGCCGCTTTATGCATCGTCTTCGACTTGGGGAAAGGTCCGCCCGTCCGACACCCCGAGTAGCGACGATTCTGTATTGTGAATTCCCGACGGCACATGCGTGGTCCCCGAGAATTGAGTATTGCGTCCCCGTAATCCGTAATCCCCGTCCCCGTAATCCCGACTACTCTGACCCGAATTCCCCCTGCTGCCTTAGCGGCCGCCCGTCCCGGCCATCTCAGTCTTGTCGCCGAGCTTCCTCCGCCGGAGCTTGGACCGCAGCCACTTCCAGGTATCGCCCCAAAACCCAGTCTGCCTCTCCTCATTGGGGCCGTCGGCAATCCCGATCAGCTCGTAGGCCCAACGGTCGAACTGCAATTCCTTCGCTTGCGCATTGTCGCGACGGACCTGGTCCCGGATGTAGTCAGCAGCGATAAGTTCCCACGCTTTCGCGGTCTTGCCATTGGCCGCCTCCCGATCGGTATCGGAGCTTGCTCGGCCAGGCATGGGTTTCGGAGCGTCCATGCTGCTCACCCGTCTCTCCTTCACCCAATGCCAGGAGGGCCTCAGTTTTGGCGATACATTCTTGGGTAAACGCGCGACGAGGGATTTTCATCCGGCCAATTGCTTCGGTATGGCGCTTCGGGACAAGACCGAAGACCTGACAGCGACCTGATACGCAGACAACTGGGTTGGCGGCAGAAGCTCTGGCGTCCCCAACGGGATTCGAACCCGTGTTTTCACCGTGAAAGGGTGGCGTCCTAGGCCTCTAGACGATGGGGACCGAGACCGGATCCGGGGCTAACGCACCGGATGGACGGGCCTTTTACCGGCTTGGGGGGCGGAAATCAACCGCGGGGTCGCCTCCTCGCCCGCCGCCGGAAGACCGCGAAATGTCGCCGATCCGGGCTTTCGCGGCGCCTACCCTTCCGCCATAATCCCGCGCCTCAACCGGCTGTTTTCCCAGCAAAACCAAGCCAAACATCCACCTATCCAGAGAGGGACTTCTCATGTCGATCAAGCGCATTGGCGATTCCGGCAACATCAGCGATGCGGTCGTCCATAACGGCATCGCCTACCTGGCGGGCCATGTCGCCGAGGAGCCGGTCTCGGCCTCGGTCTACGAGCAGACCAAGAACGTGCTGAAGCAGATCGACGAGACCCTCAAGCAGGCCGGCACCGACAAGACCAAGATCCTGAAGGCCAATGTCTGGCTCTCCGACATGTCCACCTTCGGCGAGATGAACCGCGCCTGGGGCGAATGGGTCGCCAAGGGGAATGCCCCCGCGCGAGCCACGGTGGAATCCAAGCTCGCCGACCCCAAGTGGAAGGTCGAGATCATGCTGACCGCGGCGATCTGAGGCGCCGGATTTTCACGCGCGCGCATCCGGGACATCCCGGCTGCAGTCAACCCCCACTCCAGCTCGCCCCCATCTTGGGGGCGAGGGATTTCTTGAAGACGCTGCGGTTCATGAGAGCGATGGCTGAGAGAGTATGCGAAGGCTCTCACCTTCTTCCCGCCCCCAAGATGGGGGCGGGTAAGGGTGGGGGTTGACGCCGCCGCAGCGCTGCAGCCCGCGCGCGGAAGAAGACCCGGTGCTCTAAATCCGTTCACCAACAGCCGAGGAGCGCACGATGGACTACGTCAGACTGGGCCGCACCGGCCTCAAGGTGTCCCGCATCTGCCTCGGCTGCATGACCTACGGGGCCAAGTCCTGGCGTCCCTGGGTGCTCGAGGAGGCGGAGAGCCGGCCGTTCATCCAGCGGGCGCTGGAGCTCGGCATCAATTTCTTCGATACCGCCAACGTCTATTCCTTGGGCGTCAGCGAGGAGATCGTGGGCCGCGCCGTCCGCGACATGGCGCGGCGCGAGGAGCTGGTGATCGCGACCAAGGTGCGCTCGGAGATGCGCAAGGACGACGCCAACGGCCGCGGCCTCTCGCGGAAGGCGATCATGGGCGAGATCGACAACAGCTTGCGCCGGCTCGGCATGGACTATGTCGATCTCTACCAGATCCACCGCTGGGACTACGACACGCCGATCGAGGAGACCATGGAGGCGCTGCACGACGTGGTGAAGGCCGGCAAGGCCCGCTACCTCGGCGCCTCCTCCATGTATACGTGGCAGTTCGTGAAGGCGAACGCCGTCGCCCGCGAGAACGGCTGGACCGAGTTCGTCTCCATGCAGCCGCAATACAACCTGGTCTATCGCGAGGAAGAGCGGGAGATGCTGCCCTATTGCCGCGATGCCGGGATCGGCGTCATCCCCTGGTCGCCGCTCGCCCGCGGCTTCCTCGCCGGCAACCGGCACAAGCAGGGCGGCGGCGAGACCAACCGCGCCCAGACCGACGACTTCGCGAAGAAGCTCTACTACCAGCCGGACGATTTCGCCGTCGCCGACCGCCTCGGCGAGCTCGCCAAGGCCCGCGGCGTGCCGCCGATGCAGCTCGCGATGGCCTGGCTGCTGTCGAAGCCCGTGATTACCGCCCCGATCATCGGCGCCAGCAAGACCAACCACCTGGACGACGCCGTCGCCGCCTTGTCGGTGAAGCTCAGCGACGAGGAAGCGAAGCGGCTCGAGGAGCCCTATAAGCCGCACGCGGTGCAGGACCACGAGTAGCGTTAGAAGTCAGGCAGCACTCTTCCGCTGAAGCCTCGCGAATGCATTGGCGATCGCGAGCACGATGCTGGAGAGGATGACCGTGCCGGCAAGGCCGTGCGGGTTCCAGATGGTCATGGCATAGCCCGCGATGGCGGGCCCGGAAATGCCGCCGACGTACCACGTGACATTGAATGTGGCCGTGCCGCTTTGCATTTCATCGGCGGTGAACGAGGTGCTGACGGCCGTCACGCCGGCGGTGTAGATCGCGGCGGAAGCAGCGCCGAGGACAATGAGGATCGGCCAGGCCGCCAGGGGCTCGCCGACGAACCCGGCCAACGCCGGAAGCCCGAGCACAATGCAGATGCTGGTCAGGACGAGGACCGCTTCCACGCCGAGGCGGTCGAGCAGGTATCCGATCAGGAATTGGAGGGGTATGCCGCCGAGCATGTAGACGGTGAGATACTCGATCGCGCGCCCCTCATCCGCGCCGAGCCTCAACGCATAGATCGGCAGGAAGACGAGCAGCGTCTGGAAGACGAACCCGTCGATGAGGCCGGTGAGCATCGCCGACGGCTTGCGCATCATCGCTTCGAAGAAGCCCATGATGCGGGTGGAGACTTCGGCCGGCGGCTGCATGCTGCGCGCCAGCAGAACCGGCAGGCATGAGACCGCGTAGATTCCGGCCGCCGCGAGAAAGGGCTTATGGCCGGTGGTTCCGGCCAGCGACATGATCGATGGCCCGATGCAAAGGCCCACGCTGATGACGACGACATAGAGGGCGAGAATGCGTCCGCGGCTGGGTCCGGCGGCGAGCGTGTTGAGCCACGCCTCGCCGACGACGAACTGGGTGGCAAGGCCCGCCCCCATCAGGAACCGGAGCAGGAACCATGCGGGAAGGCCGAGGATGATCGGAAACAGCACGGAAGTCGCGATGGTCAGCGCGGCGGCAGCCAGATAGGCCGGCCGGGCGCCGATGCGGGCCACGATCCGCGGCGAAAACGGTACAAAGATCATGCCGGCCACGGCCGGCGTGGCGCCGAGCAGGCCGCTCCACGACGTGTCGAAGCCGTTATCCTCGAGGTTCAGCGACAGGAGCGCGGGAAACAGGCCGAGCGCGATGCCGTAGCAGAG
>DATKNM010000463.1:0-2404 GCA_035541335.1 Binatia bacterium | reverse complement strand
TGACCGAAGGAGGATGGCCTTAAGCCGCCGCGGGCGGGCGGGCGGGGGTGATGGGCTCTTCGTTGGAATTGACCGGGGCCGCCGGCGGCTGGGTCGCGGGCGTCGCCTCGGCCTCGACGATCTCGACCAGCAGGTTCTTCGGGCGGAGCATGTCCTGGATCTTCAGGACCAGCACCGAGCCCACCATGAGGAGGCCGGTCAGGTTGGCGAAGATCAGCGACGCCGAGCCGATCAGGAAGCCGTAGGTCAGCCAGAGCACGGTGCCGGTGGTCATCATGAGGTACATGACCAGCGAGACGTCCCGCGCCGAGCGGCTGCGGAAGATGCGGATCGCCTGGGGCAGGAAGGAGAAGGTCGTCAGGCAGGCGGCGATGAGGCCGATGGCCTCGAACCAGAAATTATGAAGTGCGCTCACGGCCGGGCCCGGCCGGCGGCGCGCTTCGGCTCCTTGAGAGATTGGCCCTCGGGGTGTTCGGCCCGCGGATGCTCGCCGCGCGCCAACTTCTCGATGCGGTAGCGGCACATGGCATCGTCCACCGAGGACCAGGCATGGCGCGACCACTCGATCTTGGCGGATTCATAGTCGTCGAACGGGCCGTACCACTCCTCGCCGCCGCCATGGGCCGGCTCGGCGAAGCTGGTGTCGCAATAGGGGCCGCCCACGACCCAGTAGCAGAGCTCGCCACCCTCCTCCTCGATGCGGAACCGGGCATTGGCATGATCGACCGTCTCCCAGGCCCGCTTCTGCCAAGCGGCCTTGGCCGCGGCATAGTCCGCGAACGGTCCGATGCGTTCTTCCTTGCCTTCGGCGATCCGGTTGAAGTTGGTGTCGGTGTAGACCCCGCCGACCACCCAGAAACGCTTCATGATGTCCAATCCGATTTCGACGCTAACAACCGAGGCTTTGCTGCAATTCCGGCCATACTAGGTTAGAATCCCGAGTCTCGGACAGTGCGATCCGTCACAGGCAGTTATGCGGAAATCCACAGTCACGACCCAGGGATAGGATCATTCCGGCGATCCCAGCCTGTCTGGATAACCCAACTGTCCTTAAAAGATGGTTTCCAAGCCACAAAGGTTGCAGACGGGGGGTTGCAGGAAGTGAAGGAGATTTGATGCGTCAAGAAGGCATGCAGCCGGCGGATTACAAGCGGCTTTATGACGAATTTAAGGCGAGCGTCTCGCGCTATGACTGCGGCAAGTACTGCGCCCCGCTGAACAACGGCGAGCCGGTCTGCTGCAGCACGGGCCACGCGATCCCGATCGTGGACAAGACCGAGTACGCGCTCCTGAAGACCCGCTCCGACCTCTGGCACCCGTTCAAGATCACCAACGCCGCCGACCGGGAGCTGCTCTCGGACATGCACAAGTCCTGCATGGCCGTGGAGTGCAAGGGGGTCCGGCACTGCGAGCGCGAGAACCGCAGCTTCGCCTGCCGCGCCTTCCCGTTCTATCCCTACATCACGCGGGAGAACGAGGTCGTGGGCCTCGCCACCTATTGGACCTTCGAGGACCGCTGCTGGCTGATGTCCAACATGCAGGTCGTGGAGAAGCAGTTCATCAAGGAGTTCATCATCGCCTATGAGATGGTGTTCGAGAAGGACGCCCATGAGCGCAAGGTGATGCGCGAGCAATCGGCCAACCACCGGCGCTACTTCACCCGCACCAACCGGATCATCCCGCTGATCGGCCGCAACGGCGGCTTCTTCAAGGTGATGCCGCGGGGCGGCGAGATCCGCCCGGCCCGGATCGAGGAGTTCAAGAAAGCCGCCCCGTTCCGCTCCGACGCCGGTTATCGCAAGGCGATCAAGGAGGCCGGCGGCACGGCGATCGTGCCGTCGCCGCTGGTGTGACGCGCCGGCCGATGGACCTCGCCTATTTCAAGGCAACGCTGACGCACGCGTTGCCGCCGGTGGGACTGTCGCCGGCGCTCGAGGCACTCTGGTGGGACGCCAAGGGCGATTGGGCGAAGGCGCATCACTGCGTCGATCACGAGGAAAGCAAGGATGCCGCCCGCATCCACGCCTATCTCCACCGCAAGGAAGGCGACCAATCCAACGCCGGCTATTGGTACGGCACGGCCGGGGTCGCACCCTATCGCGGCAGCCTCGACGAAGAATGGGGCGAGCTGGCGGCGGCGCGGTTGGAGTAGCTAGCGCGTCGCATTCCTGAACCCGAACGTCCCCAGCAGCACCCAGCGCCGCGCATCCTTCTCTCGCCCGGGCTTGGCGACCAGCGGGGTCGTCAGGTGCCAGAACGGCAGGCGGTAGACGGTGATCGTCCCGAGGCCTGAGACCGGCACCATCTCGCTGAAATGGCCGGACTTGGCATAGACCAGGTACTGGTGCGCGACGGCCGGGCCGGCGAGCGAGAGGTGGATGTCGAGATAGCCCTTCTCGTAACC
>DATKNM010000462.1:0-5183 GCA_035541335.1 Binatia bacterium | reverse complement strand
ACCGACTGCAGCACGTCGGAAGGCGCGTCGAGCATGGTGACGCCGCAATCCTTGAACTTGGCGACGACCTCCGGCTTCATGATCAGATCCCAGCTGTCGGTCGGCGCGTCCGGCATGCGCTCCTTGATCTTGTCGATGTTGTAGCCGAGGCCGACGGTGCCCCAGAAATACGGCACCGAGTATTCATGGCCGGGGTCGAACGCCTCGGTCGCCTTCAGCAGCACCGGGTCGATGTTGGAGAGGTTCGGCAGCTTCGACTTGTCGAGTTTCTGGAATACGCCGGCCTGGATCTGGCGGCCGAGGAACGCGCCGGAGGGCACGACCACGTCATAGCCGGTGTTGCCGGCGAGCAGCTTCGCCTCCAGGGTCTCGTTCGAATCGAAGACGTCGTACTGGACGGCGATGCCGGTCGCCTTGGTGAAGTTCTCGTTGGTATGCTCGCCGATATAGTCCGACCAGTTGTAGACGTTGACCTTGCCGCCGGCGGCGGCGGGAGCCGCGGCCGGTGCCGGCGCCGGCGTGGCGGCGGCCTGCTGCTGGTTGTCGGTCGTGGCCGGCTGGGTCGCCTGCTGGTTTGCCGGAGCGGCCGGCTGGGCGGCAGTGCCCTGGTCGGTCGAGGATTGTTCCTGCTTCTCGTCCTTGCCGCAGCCTGCCAACAGCAGGACCGACACCACCGCAACGGTGCCAATCGAAAGTGCTCTCACGATATCCTCCACGTCTAAGTCGTTGTTTGGATTTATGTTATTGCGCGCCCAGAGTCGCCCCGCCGGGCCGCGCAGGATGTCGGCAGCATTTGTCCCCGTCTGGCGCCGAAAAGTCAACCGAGGCCGCCCGGTCGGCGCAGCACCTGCATGGAATCTTCATTTGGACAGAGGGGGTTACCCGAATGCGCCCCAAGGTCGCCCTCGGGGTCGCGGCAACCCGATCGGACTCAGTCCGTCCAGCTCAGTCGGTCCAGCTCTGGCCGTCGAGGGTCATAAGGACGGCGTAGAGGTCGGGGCGCCGGTCGCGGAACAGCCCCCATCCGGCGCGCTCCTTGCGCTGCTGGCCGAGATTGAAGCTCTCGACCAGGACGGTCTCCTGATCCTCGGCGCTGGCGAGGATCTCGCCATGCGACCCGGCGATGAAGGAGCGGCCATAGAAGCTGAGCGAACACGACTGGCCCTGCTCGAAGCCGATGCGGTTCGACGCGATCACCGGCAGCATGTTGGCGGCGGCATGGCCTTGCATCACGCGGCGCCAGTGCTCGGAGCTGTCATAGCTCTTGTCGGAGGGTTCGCTGCCGATCGCGGTCGGATAGAACAGCAGCTCCGCGCCCTGCAGCGCCATGGCGCGGGCGCATTCCGGGAACCACTGGTCCCAGCAGATCGCGACACCGATATTGGCATAGGCGGTTTCCCAGGTCCGGAACCCGGTGTCGCCGGGGCTGAAGTAGAACTTCTCCTGGTAGCCCGGCCCGTCGGGGATGTGGGACTTCCGGTAGATGCCGAGCTTCTCGCCATCGGCGTCGATGATCACCACCGAATTATAATGAGCGTTGTTGGCGCGCTCGAAGATCGAGACCGGCAGCACCACGCCGAGCTCGCGCGCCAGCGACTGCATGCGGGCGATGGTCGGATGGTCGTCAGCCGGTTGCGCGAGGTCGAACAGCTCGGTGATCTGGTCCTTGCAGAAATAGGGCGTCTCGAACAGCTCCTGCAGCAGGATGATCTGCGCGCCCCGCGCCGCCGCCGCGCGCACCAGGCGCTCGGCGCGATCGACATTGGCGGCGATGTCGGGACCACAGGCAAATTGGGTTGCGGCGACGGTGACGTTCGAATTGGCGGGCATGGCTTCCTTCCGGCTTCAGCGACCATAGCGGCTGGCGCGGCCGGTTCAAGCCTCTATTCGTCCCCCGAATTCGCGCCGTCTCTCACATGTCGCCGCGCATGCTGCATGCTATTGCGGCAGGACTGTCTTGCGGTACGGAATGAATTGCGGGAAATTCATGACTGCAAAACCGGTTATGCGTCGGATGTCGACTGAAACATCCGGAATCGCATCGCCAACGCAATCGCGCAGCCGCCGCCCAGGGGTCGCTGACGCCAAAGGGAGGAATGGGGAATGAATCGTCGCCGATTTATCAAAAATGCCGGATTGCTGAGCGGCGCTGCCGCTGGCGCCGCCGCGACCATGGCAGCGCCGGCGATCGCGCAATCGATGCCGGAGATCAAGTGGCGCCTGACCTCGGGCTTCCCGAAGGCGCTCGACACGATCTACGGCGGCGCCGAGCGTTTCGCCAAGGCGGTCAGCGATATGACCGACGGGAAGTTCCAGATCCAGGTCTTTGCCTCGGGCGAGATCGTGCCGACGCCCGGCGTCGTGGATGCGGTGCAGAACGCCACGGTCGAGATGGCCCATACCGCCAGCTACTACTACTTCGGCAAGGACCCGACCTTCGCCTTCGGCGCGGCGGTGCCCTTCGGCCTCAACAGCCGTGGCCTCAATGCCTGGTTCAATTACGGCGGCGGCAACGACGCGCTGAACGCCTTCTACGCCAAGTTCAAGATGATCGGTTTCCCGGCCGGCAACACCGGCGCCCAGATGGGCGGCTGGTGGCGCAAGGAGATCAAGACCGTCGACGACATGAAGGGCGTCAAGTTCCGGGTCGGCGGATTCGGCGGCACCGTGCTCTCGAAGCTCGGCGTCGTGCCGCAGAACATCCCCGGCGGTGACATCTATCCCGCGCTGGAGAAGGGCACGATCGACGCCGCGGAATGGGTCGGCCCCTATGACGACCAGAAGCTCGGCTTCGACAAGGTCGCGAAGTTCTACTACTACCCCGGCTGGTGGGAGGGCGGCGCGACGCTGCACGTCTTCGTCAATACAGACAAATGGGCCTCGCTGCCCGCGAACTACCAGGCGGTGATCAAGACCGCGGCCGGCTGGGAGAACCAGGACATGCAGGCGCAGTACGATGCCTTGAATCCGAAGGCCTTGCGCGAGCTGGTGGGCAAGGGCGTGCAGCTCCGCAGCTTCTCGCCGGAGATCCTCTCCGCCTGCTACGACGCGGCGACCCAGACCTATGCCGAGATCAGCGCGAAAAATGCCGATTTCAAGACCGTCTATGAATCGATGAAGGCGTTCCGCAACGAGGAATATCTCTGGTTCCAGGTCGCGGACGGCACCTACGACAACTTCATGTACGGCCAGCAGCGCGGCGGCAAGCTGATGCAATAGCGCCGCGAGGTCGTAGCGAATGTGAGAGGCCCCGGAGCGATCCGGGGCCTTTTCATTGGCCCGAAGGTTGTGTCCCGAAGTTCGGGGCGGCGGGCTCCGTCGAAGGTGCCGATTGCGGCGCGGGCGTGCCGAAATTCGGCCCCTGGTCCGATCCGGATGGCGGCTGCGCCGGCGCCGGGGTGGTGCCGAAGTTGGGCTGGGCGCCGGTCCCGAAATCGGGCTGCCCGGTGCCGAAGTCCGGCGCCTGGATCTGGATCTTCGAGGAATCGATGTGGATCTCGCCGGCCTTGTAGCGCGTGACCATGCCGGGGAAGGCGATGGTGACGCTGATCATCAGCACCTGGATCAGTACGAAGGGCACGGCGCCCCAGTAGATCTGGCCGGTGGTGATCGGCGCGGTGACGGCGCCGGTGACGCGGTCCTTGTAGGGATCGCGCGCCGCCACCGAGCGCAGGTAGAAGAGCGAGAAGCCGAACGGCGGGTGCATGAAGGCGGTCTGCATGTTGATGCCGAGCAGCACGCCGAACCAGATGAGGTCGATGCCGAGATGGTCGGCCGCCGGGCCGACCAGCGGCACGACGATGAAGGCGAGCTCGAAGAAATCCAGGAAGAAGGCGAGCACGAAGACCAGCAGGTTCACGACCACCAGGAAGCCGACCTGCCCACCCGGCAGGTTGGTCAGCAGGCTCTCGACCCAGACATGGCCGTCGACGCCGAAGAAGGTCAGGCTGAAGACCCGCGAGCCGATCAGGATGAAGAGCACGAAGGCGGAGAGCTTGGTGGTGGAATCCAGCGCTTGGCGGACCACGCTCCAGGTCAGCCGCCGCTTCAGCGCCGCCAGGACGAGCGCACCGACAGCCCCCATGGCCCCGCCCTCGGTCGGGGTCGCAAGGCCGATGAAGATCGTGCCCAGGACGAGGAAGATCAGCACCAGCGGCGGGATCAGCGCCACGACGATGCGCCAGAGGAGCCGTCCGCCGCGGAGGGTGCGGAACTCCTTCGGGAGGGCCGGCGCGGCGTTCGGATAGATCAGCGTCATGCCGAGGACGTAGAGCAGGTAGAAGCTGGAGAGGACGAGGCCGGGCACGATCGCGCCCTCGTACATGTCGCCGACCGACTTGCCGAGCTGGTCGGCCATCACGATCAGCACCAGGCTCGGCGGAATGATCTGCGCGAGGGTGCCCGAGGCGGCGATGACGCCGCTCGCCAGCCTACGGTCGTAGCCGTAGCGCAGCATGATCGGCAGCGAGATGAGGCCCATGGCGATGACCGAGGCCGCGACCACGCCGGTGGTGGCGGCGAGCAGCGCGCCCACCAGGATCACCGCATAGGCGAGGCCGCCGCGGACCGGCCCGAACAGCTGCCCGATCGTGTCGAGCAGCTCCTCGGCCATGCCCGAGCGTTCGAGGATCAATCCCATGAAGGTGAAGAACGGGATCGCCAGCAGCGTCTCGTTGTCCATCACGCCGAAGATCCGGTCCGGCAGCGCCTGGAAGAAGGTCGGCTGGAAGAGGCCGAGGGCGATCCCCACCACGCCCCAGGCGAGGCCGTTGAAGGCCAGCGCGAAGGCGACCGGATAGCCGAGCAGCAGCACGATCACCAGCGAGGCGAACATGATCGGCGCCATGTTGGCGGCGATGAAGGCGGTCATGCGGGGCTATTCCAGCGGGGCGTGACGGGCGCGGTCGTGCGGATCGGGGATCCGCCCGACCATCACGGCGATGCGCTTGATGGTCTCGGAGACCGCCTGGGCCAGCAGCAGGGCGAAGCCGCCGACGATGAAGGCCTTGGCCGGCCAGATGATGAGCCCGCCGTAATTGCTGGACATCTCGCCGATGTCGTAGGACTCCATCATCGAGGGCCAGCTCTCCCTGAGCATGATCAGGCAGAAGGGGATCAGCATGACGAGATGCCCGAAGAGCTCGATGGCGTTCCGCAGCCCCTTCGGCATGATGTTGGAGACG
>DATKNM010000461.1:0-2323 GCA_035541335.1 Binatia bacterium | reverse complement strand
TAACCGGCTCGATGGTGAGACCCATGTGCGATCTCCTCTAGTGCGAACTCCTCCAGTCTAAGCCGCTTGCCCCGTCCTGCCCAAGGGGGCGCCGTTCCAGCGGGCGATCTCGCGGTCGATCCGTTCGGCGAGGCCCGGCGTCACCGTGGTCAGCGGCAGGCGGACCTCCGGGCTGTCGATCAGGCCCTGGCGGTAGAGCCAGTACTTGACCGGCGCCGGGCTCGGCTCGGCGAAGAGCAGCCGTGGCAGATCCGAGAGGTCGTGCCAGAGCTTCAGCGCGGCACGGGTGTCGCCGTCGTCGCGGTGGGCGGCGTGGATCGCGGCGAAGCGCTCGGTCTCCACATGGGCGGAGCAGAGGATGCCGCCGTCGGCGCCCTGGGCGAGGGCAACGTGGAACTGCGCGTCCTCGCCGCACATGACCGCGAAGCCCTCCGGCCGCCGGCGCAGGAGGTCGAGGCTCTGCGCGGGATCGGCGCAGCAATCCTTGATGCCGACGATGGTCGGGAACGCGGCGAGCTTGAGCAGCGTGTCGTTGGCGAGGTTGACGCCGGTCCGATAGGGGATGTTGTAGATCAGGATCGGATGCCCCGTCGCCTCGGCGAGGGTGGCGAAATGCCGGTAGAGCCCGTCCTGCGACGGCCGCACATAGGACGGGCAGGAGATCAGATAGCCCGCGACCGGCCAGGCATCGACCCGCTCCAGCGTCTTCGCGATCCGGCGGGTGTCGCTGCCGGAGAGGCCGAGATAGATCGGGATCAGGTCGCCGAGCTCCTCGGCGGCGATCTCGGCCAGGCGCCGCATCTCGCATTCCTCGAGCAGCGGACCCTCGCCGGTCGTGGCGGCGACCACCAGCCCATCGACCGGCCGCGCCGAGAGATGGCGCAGCAGGCGTTTCAGCGACACCTGGTCCAGGGCCCCGTCCTTGAACGGCGTCACCAGCGGCAGCCAGACGCCGCGGACCTCCGCGCGGGCCGTGGGGTTCAGCTCCCGCGTCGCCTTAAGGCCGTCCGGCGGGGCGAAGGTCGCACCGGCGGTACTCGATTCCGTACTCGGCTTGGTACTCATGGGCCTCGTCCTCCTCTCTGGGCCGGAGGGCGGGCAAGAAAAAACCCCGTCCAATCCGGCGGGGTCCATCTGATCCTTATGCGCGAGAGTTCAGCGCAGGCAAAGATCCACGGCCCCCGGGGAGGGTCGCTTTTGCCACATAACGCAGAGGGTGCCGTTCGCGCGCATGGGCGTGAGCATCGCGGAGGGTGCGGCAATCTGTCAACCTGGCTGACGGAAATGTGTTCAGTGCAGCCGGATGGGCTGCTCCTGACATCCCTCGTCAGTCGTCTGGTGTAGCCTCAGCAGTTTCCGTGACTGGCAGACGGGGCACCCATGCCGCAGCGCATCCTCTATGTCGGACCGTTGAGCCTGTTCTCGCGCAAGGTGGAGATCGCGCTCCGGGAGAAGGGGCTCGCTTATGTGCAGGTGCGGGTGCCGTTCAGCCAGAGCGAGGGCTATCGGCCGAAGCACCCGGCGGTCGCCGCCGCCAGTCCCAAGGGCCAGGTGCCGGTGTTGGTGGAGGACGACTTCACACTCTTCGATTCGACCGTGATCTTCGAATACCTGGAGGACGCCTATCCGACGCCGCCGCTCTATCCGCGCGCGGCGAAGGCGCGGGCGCTCTGCCGGCAGATGGAATTGGAGGCAGACGAGATCCTGTTCGCGCCGGTGCGGAACCTGCTCTACCGCACCGAGCCGCCACTCCCCGACGCCGCGCGGCAGGCGGCGCGGGTGGCGGAAGGCGGACGCGCCGATGCCGAGATCGCGCGGCAGTTCGCGGGACTCGATGCGCGGCTGGAAGGGCGGGAGTGGTTCTGCGGCGACTATTCCGCGGCGGATATCGCGATGTTCATGACGGTGCTCTGGACCCAACGGCTGAGGGGGCCGGCGGCGGGAGGGTATCCACATCTGGCCGCGTGGTATGCGCGGATGCTGGAACGACCGGCGGCGGCGCAAGCGGCCGCGGAGATCGCGGCGGCGGACCGGGCGCTGTCGCCGGATCTCGGGTGACGCTGCTATTGGAGCGAGCGCGCCGCCGTCACTCCGCCGCGGTCATCTCGCCGGCGGGGTGGCCGACGGTGCCGTGGCCGATGCCGTCCTCGATGAAGCCGCCGGACTGGCGGTGCCAGAGCTTGGCGTAGGGGCCGTTCTTCGCCAGGAGCTCGGCATGGCTGCCGGATTCGACGATGCGGCCCTGGTCGAGCACCACCAGGCGATCCATGCGGGCGATGGTGGAGAGGCGGTGCGCGATCGCGACCACGGTCCGGCCCTCCAT
>DATKNM010000460.1:0-2335 GCA_035541335.1 Binatia bacterium | reverse complement strand
GTTCCAACCGCTTGGATTCGCGGGGAAATGTTGCAGGATTGCGGCCGGTTCGAAAGGCGAGATCAATCCCGATGATAGGGGTGCCCGGCGAGGATCGCTTGAGCGCGATAAAGCTGCTCCGCGAGCATGGCGCGGACCATCAGGTGCGGCCAGGTCATGGCGCCCAGCGAGAGCTTGAGGTCGGCCCGGTCGAGCACCGCCTGGCCATGGCCGTCGGCGCCGCCGATCAGGAACGCGATCTCGCCGGCGCCGTCATCCTGGAAGCGCTGCAGCCTGGTCGCGAAGTCGCGGCTGCTGAAGCTCTTGCCGTGCTCGTCGAGAGCGACGACGGCGCGCTTGCCACCTTTGCCGTCCTCGAGCGCCGCCAGCAACAGCTCCGCCTCGCGGGTCTTCAATTCGGCTGAAGAGAGCGGCCGCTTCTCCTCGACCTCCTTCAATGTGATCGCCGGCTTCACCCGCGCGGCATAGTGCTCGTAGAGCGCCAGCTCCGGCCCGCTCTTGATGCGCCCGACGGCAAGGATGCGGAACTTCATCGATACGCGATGTTGGGCACAAACTGGGTCGTCATGCCCGGCTTTAGGCCGGGCATCCACGAGTTTGTCGTGCCGGGAAAGAAAGTCGTGGATCCCCGGGCCAAGCCCGGGGATGACGACCGAGTGTGGGGGAGCACACGAGTCAAGATACGGTCAAGATACGGCTACTCCGGATGCAAGCACCGTCAGAACTCCACTTCCAGCTCCTCGACGGCCTCGGGCTCGGACCAGGCGGCGCTGGTCCATTCCACCATCGCCGGAAGCGCGCGGATCCGCGCCGCGTAATCGGCACAGGGCTTGTCGAGCGGGACGTCGTAGGTGTGGAAGCGGGCGCAGACCGGCGCGTACATCGCATCGGCGACGGTGACGGCGGCGCCGAAGAGATAGGGGCCGCCATAGGTCGAGAGGCAGTCGCGCCAGATGGTGATCACGCGGTCGATGTCGCCTTGCGCGCCGGACCAGATCTTGAAGCCCTGGTGCCGCGCCTTCAGGTTCATCGGCAGCGCCTCGCGCAGGTTGGAGAAGCCGGAATGCATCTCGCCGGAGACCGCGCGGCAATGCGCCCGCGCCTTGCGGTCGGCCGGCAACAGCTTCGCCTCCGGCCGGATCTCGTTGAGATATTCCGCGATCGCCAAGGTGTCCCAGACCTTGACGCCCTCATGCTCGAGGCGGGGCACCAGGAAGGAGGGGGAGAGCAGCAGGAGCTCGGCCCGGGTCGCGGGATCGCTCGACGGGATCAGCTTCTCCTCGAAATCGAGCCCGGCCAGCCGGCAGAGCAGCCAGCCCCGCAGCGACCAGGAGGAGTAGTTCTTGCTGCTGATGGTGAGGGTCGCGGTCATGCGCTTGGGCCCATGGGTCTTGAATTTCATCCCTTTTCACGGAGCTCCGAATAGCATCTCGCAGTGCAGCAAGAAATGCACTAGGGTTTCCCGTTAACGGATCGGGTGGCGAGTCCGACGGCATTTGTGCCCGGGGGCCTCCGGATGCCCCGGTCTGGAACGGAAGTCTATGATTTATTTGAGCTATCAGGTCTCCGCCGATGCGCTGGACCCGATCCGGGCCCTGGCGCGGAGCATGGCGGACGCATTGCCGCAACTGGCGCCCGGCCATATCGAGGATGGCGGCGAGCGGGCGTCCTGGCTGCGCAGCTTCTGGGCGGCCTGCCAGCTGGTCGCCCGGGCGGGCTTGAGCCACAAGCGCCCGACCTTCGACATCAAGACCGTGCCGGTTGGCAACCGCGAACTGCCGGTGACCGAGGAGGCGGTGCTGCGCACGCCCTTCGCGACCCTGCTGCATTTCCGCAAGCCGATCGAGAGCGTGCAGCCGAAGGTGCTGCTGGTCGCGCCGATGTCCGGCCATTTCGCCACACTGTTGCGCGCCACCGTGAAGACGCTGTTGCCGGAGCATGACGTCTATCTGACCGACTGGCACAACGCCCGCGACGTGCCGCTCGATCATGGCCGCTTTGGGCTCGACGAATACGTCGAGCACCTGATCGCCTTCCTGGAGGAGATCGGCCCGGCGCATGTGATCGCGGTCTGCCAGCCCTGCGTTCAGACCCTCGCCGCGGTCGCGGTGATGGCGGAGCAGAAGCACACCGCGCAGCCGCGCAGCATGACACTGATGGCGGGGCCGATCGACACCCGCATCAATCCCGGCAAGGTCAACGAGCTCGCCTGCAGCCAGACCATCGACTGGTTCGAGCGTCACCTGATCGCGCCGGTGCCTTATCGCTATGCCGGCGCGCGGCGCAAGGTCTATCCCGGCTTCATCCAGCTCATGGCCTTCATGTCCATGAACCT
>DATKNM010000459.1:0-5248 GCA_035541335.1 Binatia bacterium | reverse complement strand
GCCCGGTAGAACCGCCCCTGAACCGACCGGAGGCGTCCGCAGCGACTTGGACGGGGGACCGCTCCGCGGTATCTTCTTGCCCCTCCATCGCGACCCAAAATGCAAGCCATGTCGAACGTCGAAGAGCGCCGCGCGGCGCTGGTGCTGGTGCAGCGGGACGGGCGCGTCGTCGGCCGATTGCCGGCGCTTCCCGTCGCGACACCGTGGTGGCAGGAGACGGCGCCGATCATCGCGGCGGCGCAGGCGCAATATGGGATCGAGGTCACGATCCTGCGGCTGCTGGAGGCGGAGCGAGAGAGTCCGCCGGGCGGGCGCGTGACCTATGTCGCCGAGGTCGCGGACGATGTGGCGCCGCCGCCGGTCGAGGCTTGGCACGGCACGCTCGACGATCATCCTGAGCGGCTCTCCTACGCGCGGCCCGGAGGGCCGCAGGCGGATCTCGCCTGGGCGGATGAGGTGCTGGCGCGGCGTGGGCTGAAGTGTAGGGGTGCGCCGGAGCAGATACGGAGCTGGAATCTGTCGAGCCTGTGGCGCATCCCGATCGAGGGCGGCTTCGCCTGGCTGAAGGTGGTACCGCCGTTCCTGGCGCCGGAGGGCGCGCTGCTGGAGGGTCTCACCGGCGCGCCGGTGCCTCGGCTGCTGGGGCAGGATGGGCATCGCCTGCTGACCGCGGAGATTCCCGGCGCGGATCTCTATGACGCCGCATTGCCGGCGCTGCTGGAAATGGTCGGCATGCTGGTCGAGCTGCAGTTGGCATGCCGCCCACGGACGGATGCGTTGCGCGCGCTGGGTCTGCCGGATTGGCGCGCGGCGGCGCTCGCCGGTGAAATTGCGCGTGTGTTTGAACGGAACGCCGATGCGCTGGCGGAAGACGCGCGCGCCGTCCTCGCGCGATTCATCGGCGATCTGCCGCAGCGCTTCGCGCGGCTTGCCGATTGCGGGCTGCCGGAGACGCTGATCCATGGCGACTTCCATCCCGGCAATTTCCGTGGTGGGGATGGCAACTTGGTGCTGCTGGATTGGGCGGACGCAGGAATCGGCCATCCGCTGCTGGACCGGCCGGCGTTTCTCTCGCGCATTCCGCGGGAGCACGTCGCGGAAGTCGAGGCGCATTGGGCCGCGTGCTGGCGCCGCGCTTTGTCCGGCTGCGATCCGGAGCGTGCGGCAATGCTGATCGCGCCTGTCGCCGCGGCGCGACAAGCGGTCGTCTATCAGCGTTTCCTCGACGCGATCGAACCCAGCGAGCATCCCTATCACCGCGGCGACCCGGTGGCATGGTTGCGACGAACGGCGGAGATTCTGCGCCGCCGCGATTAGCTCAACCGATATGCACGCTCACATGGTCCTGGACCAGCACGTAGGCATTGCCGTGCGACGTGTGGTCGACATAGACGTTATAATGGTAGGGCGCGTTCTTCGCCGCGACCTCGGTCCAGCCGCCACCGGTGAGATCGAGCCGATCGCCGCAATTGCCGTCGACCCGCACGCCACCGCCGCTCCCGGTCGCACTACTCCCGCCGTGCTTCGGCGCGCCGCGGTGGCGGAGCTGCATCGCATCCGGATCACGCTGGAAGATGCCAGGCCGGGGCTGGTCGTCAGCCTGCAGTTTCCACCGCCCTGAGCGTCGCGAGGGCGATCGACACCTCGTGCAGCACGGATGGCGTGGCGGCGGCCTCAGTCGTCGCAGGTGCTTGAGGGCTGCTTTGCTTCGGCGCTGGCGATCGTGGCGTTCGCGGGCGTGGCGCCGGAATTCCTGAGGTTGCGGTCGCGGCCATAGACGTCGTCGCGGAACTCGACCGTGCCGTCCTCATCGACCCAGGCGGTGTCGTAGACGATGTGGAGCGGGATCGGCTCCAGAAGCCGGATGGTGCGATTGCCGCCGTTCTTCAGTGCCGTCGCGACGCGCTGCTGCGACCAGTCGGGATCGGCGCCGAGGAGCTGGGCGGCGAGATCGCCCGCCTCGGCGACGCGGATGCAGCCGTGGCTGGAGAAGCGATAAGCCTGGGCGAAGAGGTCCGGCGCGGTCGTGTCGTGGAGATAGACGCTGTAGGGATTGTCGAACAGGAATTTCACGGCACCCAGCGGATTGCCGGGGCCGGGATCCTGCACCAGCTGGTCGTCGACGATATGGATGCCCTGGGCCGTGAAGTAGTTCGGGTCGGCATCCTGCTTCGGCCAGAGCTCCTGATCGGCGATCGCCATCGGGATCCGCCAATAGGGATGGAACTCGACCCGGTCGATGACGCTGTCGAGGGTCGGGCTCGGCCAGCTCGGCTTGCCGACCACCGCCGGCCGATCGAAGACAATGCGGCCGGATACCACCAGGCGATAGCCGGCGGCGGCGATGTTGACGGCGATGTAGCGCGGCCCCCAGTTGCGGTCCTGCTGCTGCAGGCGCCGGAGATTGAGGGTCAGTGTTTCGAGGCGCTGCACCACCGGACGGTTCAGCGCCGCCAGCGTTGCGGCGCCGACCACGCCGTCCGCCTCAAGGCCATGACGCGCTTGGAAATGCTGCACCGCCTGCTCGAGCGCCGGGTCGAAGGCGCCGCCGCCCGGGGCGGCGAGATCGCCGGTGACGGCGAGGCGCCGGCGCAGGGCATCGACCCGGGCGCCGGAATCGCCGCGCTGCAGCTTATCCCCGTCGGCGACCGTGCCCCAGCCGCCGGCGGCGGCGACGGCGCGATAAGCGACGAGCCCCGCACGCAGGCGCCAGAAGCCGGGATCGCGCGGCAGGCTCAGATGCAGCAGCAGCGCAGGGTCGGTAGCGGCGGCAAGCGTCGCGACCGCGCCGGGACCGGCGGCGGCCTCGGGATCGTCCGGCTTCACCGCCATGGCGCCGTAGAGCGCGCTCAGCACCAGGTCGAGCTCGGCGAGCGCATGCGGATCGGTTGCCGACTGCCGCGCCTGCAGATCCTCGGCGAGCGGCTTCAGCGCCGGCGGCAGGACGGGGGCGATGGCGGCGAGGCGCGTGGCGAGGTCCTTGCCCGATGGCGCAAGGCCGCTGGCGTCGAGCCAGATCGCGGCATCGGCACGCGCGGCATAGACCTGTTTCAAGGCCGAGAGCGCATCGCCGCCGATGGCGGCGTCGATGTCGGGGACCGGCGGCGCGCCCGCGGCAAGCAGCTCGCGCAACACCTGGACGGCCGGCGACGGAGCGGGCGCATTGTCGGCGGCGACCGGAGTCGCCACGGCCAACAGGAATAAGGCGATAAGGCCGCTGCCGAGAGCTTGGCGGTGATTCGAGAGACGGCGAGTCGACAGCATGGTTCGAGAATAGGCGGTCCGATGCGGCTTCGCCAAGCCGCAGGCTGCCAGGTGAGAGTTGGCGGCCGGGGCCGTGCTGCTCTACCCTGAGAGAACCTTTGGGTCATGATTCTGGGCGGGACGGAAAGACATAAGATTGTGAACGACCTAGCCGGCGACGGCATCGCTTTGCCGGAGATCAAGTTCGAGCCTTACTGGTGGGATGCGGCGCGACCGGAATCGGTTCCGGAGGCACGCCTGCAGGCCGCTTACGACGTGGCGGTGATCGGGGCCGGCTTCACCGGCCTCCGAGCGGCGCTGGAGCTGGCGCGGGCCGGGCGCAAGGTCGTGGTGCTCGACCGCGAGCCGGCGGGCTCCGGCGCCGCGCGGCGCAATGCCGGCTATCTCGGCCGCGTGCTGAAGAAGTCGCTCGCCGAGCTGATGGCGAAGCACGGTGCGGAGAGAGGGATCGCGCTCTATCGCGAGCTCGGCGAGGCTTTCACCGGGACGGTCGACTTCATCGCGCGCGAGGGGATCGACTGCCGCTTGACACGGCACGGTCGCTACATCGCCACCACCTCGGCGACCCATTACGACCAGCTCGCCGCCGATCTCGAGACCATGCGGCAACATCTCGGCTATCCCTATGAGATGGTGCCGCGAGAGGCGCAGCGGCGGGAGTTCGGCAGCGACCGCTATCAGGGCGGCGCAGTCATCCCCGATCTCGCCGCGATCCATCCCGCGCTCTATCACCGCGGGCTGCTGGAGCGCGCGCTGGCGGCGGGCGTCGCCGTGCTCGATCGGGTCGAAGTGCAGGCGGTCGAGCCGGGGAAGGATCACGTCGCGATCGCGTGCGACGGCGGCGCCTTCAATGCACGGGACGCCATCATCGCCACCAACGGCTACACGCCGCGCAATTTCCGCTGGCTGGCGCGGCGGGTAATTCCGTTCCCGGCCTACATGGCGGCGACCGAACCCTTGAGCGACGCGCAGATGCGGGACGCGATCCCGAACCTCCGGACCGTGCTCGACTCCAACACCAACATCGACTTCTTCCGCCCGGCGCCGGATGGCTCCCGCATTCTCTTCGGCGGCGGCACCGGCATCACCCGCGGCGACTTTCCGGAAGTCGCGCGCTTCCTGCATGGAATCCTCGGCCGCGTGCTGCCGCAGCTCCGCAACGTGCGCCTCAGCCATGTCTGGACCGGGTTCTGCGCCGGCACCTTCGACATGATGCCGCATATCGGCGGGCGCGAGCGGATCTGGTACGGGCTCGGTTACAATTTCGCCGGCGTGCCCATGGGCACCCATTTCGGCATGAAGCTCGCGGCGCTGGTCATGGGGAAGCCGGAGGGCCGCTCGGAATTCGCGGCGGCGCCGTTCCCGACCCTGCCGCTCTACCGCGGCAACCCGTGGTTCCTGCCGCTCGCCATGCGCTGGTTCGACCGGAAGGACGGCAAGCGCGACTGAAAAGGAAACCGCGCGGCGGGGTGGATCCGCCGCGCGGCCAAGGGAAAGCGAACGGACTCAGCCGGCGCGAACGGTGCGCAGGAATTCCTCCACCTGGGACTTCAAAGTGACGCCGTTCTTCGCGAGCTCGCCCGCGGACTCCAACACTTGGCTGGCGGCGGTGCCGGTCTGGCGCGCGGCCTCGGTGACGCCGGTGATGTTCGACGAGACCTCGGTGGTGCCCTGGGCCGCCTGCTGCACGTTGCGCGAGATCTCCTGGGTCGCCGCACCCTGCTCCTCGACGGCCGAAGCAATGGCGGTCGAGATCTCGCTCACCCGGCCGATCGTCTTCGAGATGGCCTCGATGGCCTCGGCCGAGCTCTGGGTCTGCTCCTGGATGGTGCGGACCTGGCCGGCGATCTCCTCGGTCGCCCGCGCGGTCTGGGTCGCCAAGGTCTTGACCTCCGAGGCCACGACGGCGAAGCCCTTGCCGGCTTCGCCGGCGCGGGCCGCCTCGATGGTCGCGTTCAGAGCGAGCAAGTTGGTCTGGCCGGCG
>DATKNM010000458.1:0-3786 GCA_035541335.1 Binatia bacterium | reverse complement strand
TTTGCGACGCCTTTAGGGCCTGCGCCAGGTCCTCGACGATGTCGGTAGGATCTTCGAGGCCGACCGAGAGGCGGATCAGCTCCTCGCCGATGCCGGCGGCCTTGAGCGCGGCCTCGTCCAATTGCCGGTGGGTGGTGCTGGCGGGGTGGATCACCAGGGTCTTCGCATCGCCGACATTGGCGAGATGGGACGCGAGCTTCAACGCGTCGATGAACTTGCGCCCCGCGGCGCGGCCACCCTTCACGCCAAAGCTGATCATCGAGCCGGCACCCTTCGGCAGCAGCTTCGCGACCAGCGCCGCATCCGGGCCATCGGGATCGCCGGGATAGTTCACCCATTGCACGGCGGGATCGGCCTTCAGCGCCGTCACGATCTTCACCGCGTTCTCCACATGGCGCGCCATGCGCAGCGGCAGGGTCTCGACGCCCTGCAGGATGTAGAAGGCGTTCGCGGGCGACATGCAGGCGCCGAAGTCGCGCAAACCCTCGAGCCGTGCGCGCATGATGAAGGCGGCGGGGCCGAAATCCTCGGCGAAGTCGATGCCGTGATAGCCGGCATAGGGTTCGGTCAGGGTCGGGAACTTGCCGCTCGCCTCCCAGTCGAAGCGGCCGCCATCCACCAGCACGCCGCCGATCGCAAGGCCGTGGCCGCCGAGCCATTTCGTCGCGGAGTGCAGGACCAGGTCGGCACCCTGCTCGATCGGCCGGCTGAGATAGGGTGTCGTGAAGGTGGCATCGACCAGCAGCGGCAGCTTCGCCTCATGCGCGATCGCGGCGAGACCCGGCACGTCGAGCACCTCGAGCCCGGGATTGCCGATGGTCTCGGCGAAGACGAGCCGGGTCTCCGGGCGGATCGCCTTCTTGAAGCCGGCGAGATCGCGCGGATGGACAAAGCTCGTGGTGATGCCGAACCGCGGCAGGGTCAGGCGGAAGAGGTTGAGGCTGCCGCCGTAGAGCGCCGCCGAGGCGACGATATGCGCGCCGCTGTCCATCAAGGTGGCGATCGCGAGGAACAAGGCCGCGTGGCCGCTGGCCGTCGCGACCGCGCCGACGCCGCCTTCCAGCGCCGCGATGCGCTCCTCCAGCACGCCGACCGTGGGGTTGCTGATGCGCGAGTAGATGTGGCCGGGCTGCTCGAGATTGAAGAGGCCGGCGGCGTGATCGGAATCCTCGAACACGTAGGACGTGGTCTGGTAGATCGGCACCGCGCGGGCGCCGGTCACCGGGTCGGGCTGCTGCCCCGCGTGCAGCGCGAGGGAATCGAACTTCAGGAATTTCGGATCGACCATGATGCGTCTCGCGATGAGGATCGCTGCGAAAATGGATCGCACAAAAGCTGAGGGCCGCTCTGCTGGTGCCCCAGCGGCGGCCCTCTTTTTTCGTAAGCCTCGACCTGTCTAACTTGCAGCGGGGGAACGTTACGAGTGACCCCCGTCACCGTCAAGGCGGAAACGCGCCAAAGTGTAACAGTGGTCGTGAATTCCCCTCTTGCAATTTTCAAAAAACAAAATGCCGCCGACCGTGAGGTCGGCGGCAAGTTAGACAGGGAGGCATGAAACTGGATCGTCGGAAAGATCCAGGAAGAAAAGCAGGGAGGCCCGCTTTTCCGTTAGGCACAATATCGAGAAAACGTGAACAAAATGTTAACGTTGTTGGACTGTACCGGCCGGTTTTCGACCGGACTCGATGCCTGAAATACCAGGGCCTGGAGATCGGCCGGCCGCATACCCGGGAAATCGATGCCCCGAAGTGGTCGGCCCCGGAGCGGTCAGCCCCGAAGTGGTCAGACCGCCGCGGTGGAGAGCCACCACCCGTCGCCGGCCAGCCAGCAGGTGGCATCCGGGGGCTCGGGCGCGAGACGCAGCGACTTGACCTCGCCCTCGCCGCCCCGCTGGAGGGCCTGTTCCAGGGCCTCCGCTGCGGCCGCGTCCTGGCCGCCGACGCATGAGAAGATCCAAACCTGGGATACGAATCGCGCAGCAAAACCGGGATCGGCGCGCGTCACCAGCAATGCCCCGCCACGACCCCAACCGGGCGCCAGCGGGACCAGCAACCGGCCGCCGGGCGCCAGGGCATCGAGCCAGACGCGCGCCGGCTGCGTGGTACCGGCGCAGACGTAGATCACATCGCTCTCCGGCAGCGGCGCTTCCAGGCCCGATCGACCGACGATCGCGATGTTGGGTCGATCCGCGAGATTGCGGGTCGCGGCGGCGACCATGTCGGCCTCGACATCGCGGCCTTCGATCCGCCCTTCCCTCCCGACCAACTCGGAGAGAATCGCGGTGTAGTAGCCAGCGCCGGTGCCAACATGCAGCACCCGCTCGCCGGCACGCGGGGCGACTGCAGACATCCAGCGCGCATGCAGGCTCGGCTCGCCGTTGTTGAGATGCTTCTCCGGCAGCAGCGCGAAGACCAGGTTCTGATAGACCAGCGCCGGATCGTCGTTCGGCGTCCGCACATAGCCGCCCTCGCCCGCGAGCGCGAGCCAGGGGCCGGGGCCGATGAACTTCTCGCGCGGCACCGTGGCGAAGGCCGTCGCGATCCGGGGATCGGTCGCCTCGGCATGCGCCGCCACCCAGTCGCCGAAGAAGCGCCGCGCCGCTTCGAGCGTGTTCATGCCCTCAACTCTTGAACAGGCCGGCGGCGGCGGTGAGGTGCGCCTTCTTCTTCGCCATGTTCTCCTCGACCCGGCGGATCTCGGCCTTCAAGTCCTCGATGTAGCCGGCAAGCTCCTCGACCGACATCGGATCGAGATTCTTCGGCTGCGGCTTCGCCTTGCGCGGCTCCAGATCGTCGGTGTCCATGGCCATGCCTCGCTGCCTGCTACGGCCGTCATGATGAGGCCGGCGGGTCCGGTTTCCAAGTCTCCCATTCTCGGCTAATGATCGGGGAAAAGGGGAGGAAAGCAGCCATGGCCCTGCCGCAAGAGATGAACGTCGTAGAGCTCGCCGGTTTTGGCGGGCCGGAAGTCCTGAAGCCGGCGAAGCGCGCTTTGCCCGCCACCGCCGCGGGCGAGGTGCTGATCAAGGTCGCGGCCGCCGGCGTCAACCGGCCGGACGTGCTGCAGCGCCAGGGCAACTACACGCCGCCGCCCGGCGCCTCCGACCTGCCGGGCCTCGAAGTCGCGGGCGAGATCGTGGCGCTCGGCGCGGGTGTCTCGGATTGGAAGATCGGCGACCAGGCGATGGCCCTCGTCGCCGGCGGCGGCTATGCCGAATACTGCGCAGCGCCCGCGCCACAATGCCTCCCGGTGCCGAAAGGCTTCGGCATGGTCGAGGCGGCGGCGGTGCCTGAGACCTTCTTCACGGTCTGGACCAACGTCTTCGAGCGCGGGCGGTTGAAGGCCGGCGAGACCTTCCTGGTGCATGGCGGCTCTAGCGGCATCGGCACCACGGCGATCCAGCTCGCGCATCTCCGCGGCGCCAAGGTGATCACCACGGTCGGCGGCGCCGACAAGGCGGAGGCCTGCCGCAAGCTCGGCGCCGACCTCGCGCTGAACTACCGCGAGCAGGACTTCGTGAAGGAGGTGATGGCCGCGACCGGCGACAAGGGCGCCGACCTCATCCTCGACATGGTGGGCGGCGACTACATCAACCGCAATCTCGCCTGCCTTGCCGTCGACGGCCGGCTGGTGCAGATCGCGTTCCTCAAGGGCTCGAAGGCGGAGATCAACCTCGCCTCGGTCATGATGAAGCGCCAGACCATCACCGGCTCGACCTTGCGCCCGCGCTCCGTCGCGCAGAAGGGCGAGATCGCGGCCGCCCTGAAGCGCGAGGTGCTGCCGCTC
>DATKNM010000457.1:0-2778 GCA_035541335.1 Binatia bacterium | reverse complement strand
CAGGAACGGCCAGCATATCGCGACCGGCAAGGTCGCGGATTTCGCCGACGAGGAAGTGATCCGCATGATCGTCGGCCGCTCGATCGGCCAGGCCTTCCCGGAACGCCCGGCGAAGACGCACGAGTCCGGCGCCGAGGTGCTGCAGGTCCGGAACCTCGCCACCGCCGGCAAGCTCGCCGATGCCTCCTTCACCCTCCATGCCGGCGAGATCCTCGGCATCGCCGGGCTGCAGGGCATGGGTCAGCTCGACTTGTTCGTCGCCTGCTTCGGCGCCGCGGAGATCACCAAGGGCGAGATCGCGGTGGACGGCAAGCCGGTGATGCTCGCCAGCCCGACCGATGCGGTGCGCGCCAATATCGGCATCAGCCTGGTGCCGGAGGACCGCAAGACCGAGGCCCTGTTCCTGAAGCTTTCCGGTACGGAGAACGCCTCGATCCCGGTGGTCGGCCGGTTCTCGAAGCTGGGGCTGATCGACGTGAAGCGGGAGCGGGACGCGGTCTCGGCGGTGTTCCAGCGGGTCGACGTGCAGGACCGCGCGCTCTGGACCCGGGCCGGCGCCTTCTCCGGCGGCAACCAGCAGAAGATCGCCATCGCCAAGTGGCTGCTGGCCGAGAGTCGCGTGCTGCTGCTCTACGATCCCACGCGCGGCATCGACGTCGGCACCAAGCACGAGCTCTACCGCCTGATGCGCCAATACGCCGAGGCGGGCGGGGCGATCCTGCTCTACTCGACCGAGATCCCGGAGCTGGTGCATCTCGCCGACCGGGTGCTGGTGCTCTACCAGGGCCGCGTCGTCCAGGAGGTCTCCGGCGCCACGCTCAACGAGGACACGATCATGCGCGCGGCGCTCGGCCATGCCGACGCGACGCCTTCATCGAAGGAGCGCGTCGCGTGACCACTGTGACCGCAAATGGGCCGGTGAGATCGCGCGGCTTCCGCCTCGGCCGACACCAGGGCGTCATCGTGGCGCTGGCCGTCTTCATCGCGCTGATGGCGGTCAACGCGCTGATGAGCCATGGCGGCATCAGCTATTTCGACGTGAGCTCGCTCTCGACCGGCGGCGCGCCGCTGGCGATCGCCGCCACCGGGCAGACCCTGGTGATCCTGACCGGCGGCTTCGACCTCTCCGCTGGCGCCGTGATCTCGTTGGTCAATGTGGTGCTGGCGGCAAACATGCAGGATGCGCCTTCCAGCATCCTGGTCTGGTCGCTGATCGGCGTCGGGGTCGGCATGGTGACCGGCGCCTTCAACGGCTTCTTCATCGCCTTCTTCCGGCTGCAGCCGATCGTCGTGACGCTCTCCACCATGTTCATCGTCCAGGGCGTGACACTGCTGGTGATGGACAAGCCCGGCGGCATGATCCCGGCCGGGCTCAGCAACGCGCTGGCGCAGGATGCCATCCCCAACCTGGTGCCGATGGCGCTGGTGCTGCTGGCGATCCTGATCCTGCTCTGGCTCTGGCTGAAGGGCACGCGCTTCGGCACGGCGGTCTATGCCATCGGCAGCGACATGGAAGCGGCGCGGGCGCGGGGCATCGCCGTGCCCTGGACCCAGTTCTTGGTCTATGTGCTGGCCGGCGGTTGCTACGGCTTTGCCGGGGTCTTCGTCAGCGCCCAGACCGGCGCCGGCGATCCGCTGGTCGGCAATTCCATGCTGCTGCAGATCTTCGGCGCGGTGGTGGTTGGCGGCACCAGGCTCGGCGGCGGACGCGGCGGCTGCGTCGGCTCGATGCTCGGCGCCTATATCCTGATGGTGGTCGTCAACATCCTCCTGGTGCTGAACGTCTCCGCTTACTACTCGACCATCGTCGAAGGCTGCATATTGATCCTGGCGGTGCTGGCCGGCGCGATCAGCCGCCACTCCCGGGCAGCACGCCATCTGCGGGCCGGTTTCGTGCGCTTCCAGGCTTGGCGGAAAGGCATGCTGCCGCGTCAGGCCGGGCGCGCGGCGAAGCGCTTGGTCATGCCCGGCACGGAAGCGCCGCAGCGGATCATCCCGACGCCGCCCTTCCTGAAGCGCAACGCCGAGTCGATTCGCTACGCGCTGCCGGCCTATGTCTGCTTCGTGATCGTGCTGGTGGCGACCGAGCTCATGATCGGCCGCGCGATCCTGCATTGGAGCTACTACAACTCGATCCTGGTGCTCTCGTCCTTCCTGCTGGTGCTGGCGCTGGGGCAGGGCACCGTCATCCTCACCGGTGGCCTCGATCTCTCGGTCCCCTGGACCATCGCGCTCTGCGGCATCCTGCTGGCGGGGATCGTCAACGGACAGAACGCGCCGCTCGTTTATGCGCTGCCGCTGGTGCTGCTGGTCGGTTGCCTGACGGGCATCGCGAACGGGATCGGCATCGCGATCTTCGGCATCTCGCCGATCGTGATGACCCTGGCCATGAACGGCATCCTGCAGGGTTTCGCCTTGCTCTATTGCCAGGGTACGCCGGGCGGCTTCTCGGCGCCGCTGATGCGCTGGTTCATGACCGACCGGACCGGCGTCGTGACACCGGTAGTGGTGTTCATCGCGCTCTTCGTCGCGGCGGCGGTGATCCTGCACCGGCGGACACCGTTCGGCCGCCGGGTCTACGGTCTCGGCAACGGCGAGAAGGTGGCGGCGCTCTCCGGCATCAACGTCGATCGCACCATCATCCTGGTCTATGCGCTCTCCGGCTTCTGCTCGGCGCTGGTCGGCTCGATGCTGACCGGTTTCTCCGGCCAGGCAAGCCTCGGCATGGGCGACGAGTACATGCTGCCCTCGATCGCCGTCGTGGTGGTGGGCGGCACC
>DATKNM010000456.1:0-4900 GCA_035541335.1 Binatia bacterium | reverse complement strand
AGAACGCACGCCCTCCAGTTTGCCAGCCTCTCCCACGGTGCCGCACTTCGGGCAGACCGGACCATCGGTCCAGAGCAAAGACTCTAGAAACGCGAAAGCGGCGGCTTCATCGTGAAAGTAGGGGCGGGACAGAATGGACATGGCGACAATCTCCTATGCCCATTAATCTAGAGATTGTGCTTGGGTTTGTCAAGTATATAATTCCCCAAGATTGGGGGGAGGTGAGGTAGGGGGTTGAGCCGCGGCCTGAGACTTCGCCCATCAGCACACAACAGTCATCCACGTCCGCGATAGGGTTCGACGTTCTGCTGCGGGACCCACATGCCGGCAGGGAGCTTGCCCTTCTCGAAGAAAACGTCGATCGGGATGCCGCCGCGCGGATACCAGTAGCCGCCGATGCGAATCCACTTGGGCGCGATCGCCTTGATCAGGTCCTTGGCGATGTCGAGGGTGGTGCCCTCGTGGAAGCCGCCGTGATTGCGGTAGGAGTGCAGGTAGAGCTTCAGCGACTTCGATTCGACCAGCCAGCGCCCCGGCAGATAGTCGATCACGAAATGCGCAAAGTCCGGCTGGCCCGTGACCGGGCAGAGGCAGGTGAACTCCGGCACGGTGAAGCGCGCGAGATAATTCTCCTGCGGATGCGGATTGGGCACTCGCTCCAGCGTCTTCACATCGGGTTGCGCAGGGAGCGCCGATTTCGTGCCCAGCTGGGTAAGATCGGCATAGGCACTCTTCTCGGCCATCAGTCTTCTCCTGTCTCGCCGCTTGCGCGCTGCGCCCGGAACTCCGCGACGAATGCCGCGAGCCGCCCCTCCGCGATCGCGCTGCGCAGGCCCTGCATCAGCTCCTGATAGTAATGGAGGTTGTGCCAGGTGAGCAGCATCGGTCCCAGCATCTCCTTCGCCTTGATCAGGTGGTGGAAATAGCCGCGGGAATAGTGACGGCAGGCGGGGCAGGCGCATTCGGGATCGATCGGCCCCCGGTCGTCGGCATGGCGGGCGTTGCGCATGTTGAGCTCGCCGGTCCGGGTGAAGGCGAGGCCGGTTCGGCCCGAGCGGGTCGGCATCACGCAGTCGAACATGTCGACGCCGCGTGAGACCGCGCCGACGATGTCCTCGGGTCGCCCGACGCCCATCAGGTAGCGCGGCCGGTCGGCGGGCAGGAAGTCCGGCGTGAAGTCGAGCACCCGGAACATCTCCTGCTGTCCCTCGCCGATGGCGAGCCCGCCGATCGCATAGCCCTCGAAGCCGATGCCGGCGAGCGTCTTTGCCGATTCCTCGCGGAGATCGCGATAGATGCCCCCCTGCACGATGCCGAACTGGTGATAGCCCGGGCGCTCCCGAAATGCCTGGCGGCTGCGCGCCGCCCAGCGCATGGAGAGGCGCATCGACTCCGCGGCTTGGCTCTCCGTCGCCGGAAAGGGCGTGCATTCGTCGAAGCACATGGTGACGTCGGCATCGAGCAGGTGCTGGATCTCGATCGAGCGCTCGGGCGTGAGCATGATCTTCGCGCCGTCGATATGCGAGCGGAAGGCGACGCCCTCCTCGGTGATCTTGCGCAGATCGGAAAGGCTCATCACCTGGAAGCCGCCGGAATCGGTCAGGATCGGCCCCGGCCAGTTCATGAACTTGTGCAGGCCGCCGAAGGCCGCGACCCGTTCCGCGCCCGGCCGCAGCATCAGGTGATACGTGTTGCCGAGGATGATCTCCGCGCCGGTCGCCTTCACCGATTCCGGCAGCATCGCCTTCACCGTGCCCGCCGTGCCGACCGGCATGAAGGCCGGCGTGTTGACGGTGCCATGCGCCGTCATGAGCTGCCCACGCCGCGCCTTGCCGTCGGTGGCGAGGATCGAGAATGTATCGCTCATGCGGCGCGCTCCAAAAGGCAGGCATCGCCGTAGGAGAAGAAGCGATAGCCGCTGTCGATGGCGTGGCGGTACGCGGCGCGCATGCGTTCGGTGCCGGCGAAGGCGCAGACCAGCATGAAGAGGGTCGATTTCGGCAGATGGAAGTTGGTCAGCAGGAGATCGGCGGCGCGCACGGTCTTGCCCGGATGGATGAAGATGTCGGTCGCGGCGGCGAAGGGCTGCAGCTTGCCATCGGCATCGAGCGCGCTCTCGAGGAGACGCAGCGAGGTCGTGCCGACGGCGACAATGCGCCGGCCTTCGGCACGGGCGCGGTTGAACGCATCTGCGGTCTCCGCCGAGATCTCGCCCCATTCCGCATGCATGCGGTGGCCGATGAGATCGTCCGCCTTCACCGGCAGGAAGGTGCCGGCGCCGACATGGAGCGTCACGAAAGTCCGCTCGATGCCGCGTGCCTCGAGCGCATTCAAGAGCTCCGGCGTGAAGTGCAGCCCGGCGGTCGGCGCCGCGACGGCACCTTCGCGGGCGGCATAGACGGTCTGGTAATCGGCCGTGTCGTCCGGCCCGACCGGCCGCAGCTTGCGGATATAGGGCGGCAGCGGCATGGCCCCGAGGCGATGGATCGCCGCCATGACCTCGCTCTCCGCACAGTCGAAGCGAAGGGAGATTTCGCCGGACTCGGATTTCGCCAGGACGGATGCCGCGACCCCGTCGCCGAACGAGACCTCATCCCCCACCTTCAGCTTCTTCCCCGGCTTGGCGAAGGCCTGCCAGCAGCGGGCGTCCTTGGGGTTACGCTCGATCAGAGTGACCTCGATCCTAGTATCGCCCTTTCGCCCTTCGAGCTGGGCAGGGATCACCTTGGTGTCGTTGAAGACCATGAGGTCGCCCGGTCGAAGCACGCCCGGCAGATCGCTCACCCGAAGATCGCCGAGGCCTGCCCCCACCACCAGCAAACGCGCGGAATCCCGCGGTTTTGCCGGGTATTGGGCGATCCGGTCCAAGGGCAGGTCGAAGTCGAAATCGGCGGTTTTCAGGCTCATCCGGCGCGGCTATAACAGCGCCCGTCCCGGAATGCCAGCCCGCAGCCCCGGCACAAACCAGGAGCCGGAACGCCACATGCAGCCCGACCTCAAGAAAGCCGAGCATTCCACGCTCTACGTGGTCGTGGTCGCCTTCTTCGTGACCGACCTCCTGGTCTCCAACGTGATCGCGGTGAAGACTATTTCGCCCTTCACCTTGTTCGGCCATGCGGTGGTGCTGCAGGCCGCCGACCTCATCTTCCCGGTGACTTATATCCTCGGCGACGTGCTGACCGAGGTCTACGGCTTCAAACGGGCGCGGAAGGCGATCTGGATCGGATTCGCCTGCAACCTCTTCGCCGCCGCCGCCATCTATCTCGGCCAGTCACTGCCGCCCAATGCCGACTGGCACGACCAGGCGGCCTATGATGCAATCCTCGGCACCCAGTTCCGCATCCTCGCCGCGTCCTTCACCGCCTATCTCTTCGGCGAATTTGCGAACTCGACCGTGCTCGCCAAGATGAAGATCTGGACCGAGGGCAAGTGGCTCTGGACCCGCACGATCGGTTCGACCGTCGTCGGCCAGGCGCTGGACAGCACGATCTTCTGCACCCTCGCCTTCTACGGCGAGCCCTGGATGCCGAACGACGCGCTGGTGGCGTTGATCATCTCTCAATGGCTGTTCAAGGTCTGCTACGAGACCGCCGCGACGCCCCTGACCTATCTCGTGGTCAACTACCTGAAGCGCCACGAAGGCGTCGACTACTACGACCGCGATACCCGCTTCACGCCGTTCGCGCTGACCGAGTAGCGTGCCGCCACTTGAAATCGTGTCGCCGCATCATCACGTGATTGCGAGCGGCATCTAGACCCGGTGGCAGATGGTTGATGAGTTGGCGGAGGGATTCCTCCAGGCTGTCGGCCATCTGATCAAGGCGGTCCTTCGGTTTATCCTGCAGGCGATCGTCGAAGTGCTGTTGGAAACGATGCTTGAGCGGCTGATTTTGTTGCTCGGGATTCTCCTTCGATTCGTGTACCGCGGTCTCTACGCCGTCCTGCATGGCGCGGATCTTGTCTATCGATCACTTCTGAAACAGACCATCCGCCTCACGCCGCGGCGCGGTTTGGCCCACGCTTTCATCATCGCTCTGCTGATCGGTTGCGGCTTCTCGGCCGGCGCCGGCGCAACCTCGGCCTATCACTTGGTTCACCATACCCAAAGCACGGCGCAGCCGCGCTAAGCTCGCCGCGCCCGCCGCCATTCCGCCCAGGCGAAGAAGGCGATGGCGGCGAGGATAATGCAGAGGCCGAGGGCCTCGACCGGCGACGGGCGCTCGGTCAATTGGATCCAGCTCGACGCCAGGCCGATGGCCGGCGCCAGCAGGATGCCGAGCGAGACCGTGCCGGCTTCGAGCCGCGAGAGCAGCAGGAACCAGAGATAGACCGCGAAGCCGGTGGCGAGGATCGTGGTGTAGGCGAGCGCGCCGATGAATGCCGGTGTCCACTCGATTGGCCCCTCGCCGGGCAGGAACGGGATCCAGACCGCCATGAAGAGGCCGCCCACCAACAGCTGCCAGCCGGCAAAGACGGTGGGCTCGTCGCCGTGCCTGAGGCTCTGGCGATAGATCAGAATCCCGGAGGCCCAGACGATGCCGGCCGCGACGGCGAGCAGCACCGGCCCCAACTGCGCGCGGCCGCCGGCGAGCGCCACCAGCAGCGTGCCCGCCGCCGCCATGCAGGCGGCGATCCAGCGACGCGGGCCGGCTTTGTCCTTGAGGAAGAGATAGCCCAGCACCAGCACCCAGAACGGCATCGTATAGGTGAGGACGGCGCTTTTCCCCGCTTCGCCGAATTTGACCGCGATGGCGCCGAGGCCGAAATTGCCGCTGGTCTGGATGATGCCGACCAGGATCGCGGCCCCCGGCGCCTTCAGGCGCAGGCTTCCCCCGCGCAGCTTCACGAAGAGCAGCATCAGCGGCGCCGCGATCAAGCAGCGGATGGCGCTGTAGGTCAT
>DATKNM010000455.1:0-2314 GCA_035541335.1 Binatia bacterium | reverse complement strand
GAAGCCGCCGCTCGACGGCGCGTCGGCCAGCATGGCCGCGACCTTGGTGCGGCCGGTCGCGGCATCGAGGCTGGTCGCGGGATTGGCCGCCGCGATGGCGCGGCCGGAACTCTCCGCCAGCAGCAGGCCGGCACCGGCAGCACCGGTCAGGATCAGGAAGTCGCGACGCGAGGCATCGGTCATAGGCAGGGCGCTCCGGATTATCGATGGCGGGAAGGGAGCCGGAGCATGGGCCGTCGCGATGACAGCAAAATATCAAGTAGATGACGGGGCGGTGAAGGTGGCGATCAGACCAGCAAGGTCGTCAATCCGGCGAGAGCGCCGAAGCCGAGGGTCGGCAGGGCGCCGACCTTGAATCGCAGCATGGCGATCATCGCGGCGGCGGCGATGGCCGCAGTCAGCCAGTCGATGCTGCCAAGCACCGGCACTGGCCAGGTGAATCCGGCGAGGCCGAAGCCCCAGGTCGCGCGGAAAAGGACGTGCAGCGCGAACCAGAGGGCAAGGTTCGCGATCACGCCGACCACCGCGGCGGTGACGGCGGCGAGCGCCGACGAGATCGACATGTTGCCGCGCAGGGCCTCCACATAGGGCGCGCCGACGAAGATCCAGAGGAAGCAGGGCGCGAAGGTCGCCCAGAGCGTCAGCACCGCGCCGAGCACGCCGGCCATCAGGGGATCGAGTCCGCCGGGCGAACGGAAGGCGGCGAGGAAGCCGACGAATTGCAGCACCAGGATCAGCGGCCCCGGTGTGGTCTCGGCGAGGCCGAGCCCGTCCACCATCTCCCGCGGCATCAGCCAGTGGAAGCTGTCCACCGCGGCCTGCGCCACATAGGCCAGCACCGCATAGGCGCCGCCGAAGGTGACGACGGCCATGACGCCGAAAAATTCGCCGACCTGGCTCCAGACGCTCGCCCCGCCGGTCGCGAGGCGGAGGGCGAGGATCGGGCCGAGCCAGATGACCAGCCACGTTGCGAGCGTGCGGAGCGCGCGGGACGTGGAGCGGCGGGTATGGGTGAGGCCGCCACCCTCGATCAGCGCGTCGATGACGCCGTGGGTGTCAGGCGCCGGCTTGCCATTGCCGTGGCCGCCGGCACCAGGGAAGGATGCCGGCGCGACGCGATGGCCGATCCAGCCGATGAGGCCGGCGCCGAGCACGATCAGCGGGAAGGGGATCTTCAAGACATAGATGCCGGTGAAAGCGGCGACCGCGATCGCCACGGCGACGCGGTTCTTCAAGGCGCGCTTGCCGATCCGGAGGATCGCCTCGATCACGATCGCCAGCACCACGGCCTTCACGCCGAGGAAGAGCGCATGGACCGCCGTGAGATCGTGATAGAGCGCGTAGGTGGCGCTGAGGCCGAGCATCACCAGCGCGCCGGGCAGCACGAAGAGGATGCCGGCGGCAAGCCCGCCGCGGAGCCCGTGCATCAGCCAGCCGATATAGATCGCGAGTTGCTGCGCCTCCGGCCCCGGCAGCAGCATGCAATAGCTGAGGGCATGCAGGAAGCGCTGCTCCCCGATCCAGCGCCGTTCATCGACCAGCATCCGGTGCATCAGCGCGATCTGCCCCGCCGGCCCGCCGAAGGACATGACCCCCACCTTCGCCCAGACCAGGAAGGCCTGGCGGAAGGTGGGGAGGACGGCGGTCTCGTTGCGCTGCTGCTGCATACTTAAAGTCCGGGGATGACGGTGGAGTATGAAATCCGCATCCGCTCACGCGCCCTTCTTCACATGTCCCGGCCAGTCGTGGGTCTCGGCGACGGCGTCGCGGCACCAGCGGTAGAAGGCGTCGTAGGGGGCCATGCTGGCCTCGAGCTGTTCGAGATCATCGCGACAGGCGCGGGAGAGGCCGAGCGAGGCCGCCAGCAACCCGGCGGCTTCGCGGGATCGAACAGCAGGCCGCCGGCGTCGCGCCAGGCGAGGAAGCCGCCCTCCAGCACCTCGGCTGCGACGCCGCGGGCGCGCAGGATCGCGGCGACGCCTTCGCTGAGCTTCAGGCCGCGCTGGCAGACGATGACGGCGCGGCTGCCCGGCGTCGGCCAGTCGCGGGACCATTCGGAGACGGTGCGGTGGTCGCGGCGCCGCGCGCCGGGAATAAGGCGCGGATCGGCGGGATAATCGTCTGCGTCGCGCACGTCGATAATGACGGGCGAATCCGGGAGACCGATGAGACAGGAAAGCTGCGCGACGGTGATGTCGGTATTCGACGGCATGGCGTCCACTCCATGGATCAGGGAGCTGGGACGCGATCTTCAGGCTGCCGCCTCACGGGGTAATCGCGGGTAACCCCTTGGGGCGGAGTATCGGCGAAGCAC
>DATKNM010000454.1:0-13847 GCA_035541335.1 Binatia bacterium | reverse complement strand
CGTGATGAGATCGACATGGCTGAGATCGCCGCCGGCACCCATGCGCGAATCGTCGGCGCTGAAGAAGGCGAAGGTGTCGTCGCCACCGCCCCCGGTCATCGTGTCCTTGCCGCTGCCGCCGGCAATCACGTCGTCGCCCTTCCCGCCCTTCAGCGTGTCGGCGAAGGAGGAGCCGATGATCGTTGCGTCGTTGTTCATGACCGAGGCGTCGATGGTGACGCTCTGCCGGGCCTGGACGGCATCCACCCGGTCGATGCCCGCGGCGACGGCGTTGGCGCCCAGGGTGAATTTATCGGCCGCGCCGCTCAGCGAAATCTGCTCGAAGTGACTGACGAATTTCAGCGCCGCATCGTCATAGGCACCGCTGCCCGTGAACTCGATCCGGTCGATGCCGTCTCCGCCGTTGATGGTATCGTTGGCATCGAGCTTGGTGTTGCTGTCAACGACGACCACGTCGTCCTTGGTGCTCAGCAGCATGGAATCGTCGCCAGAGCCGAGGTCGACATGAACGCCGGTCGGCGACGTAAAGCCGTAGAATGAGGCATTCAGGAAGAAGCTTTCCGACATGCCGGTGGCGTCGATCTCGTAGATGCCGGCGGCGGCGGCATTCTCGCCAAGAGCGACGGATGCCTGGTTGCTCCCCTCGGCCGTGACGACGATGGCCTCCACACCGTGGACACCGGCAAGATCGGCGTCCACCAGTGCGGCCGAATCGATAACGGCATCGAGACGGATGGCATCGAAGCCACCGCTGCCGACGACCGTGTCATCCTTGTTGAGCTCGAAGGTCGTGCTGCCGGTGTCGGAGAAACCGAAGACGTCGTTCCCGGCTCCGCCGATCAGCGTGTCATTGCCGCCACCCGCCGCGATCAACACGGCGTTGAGCGTGCCGGTCACAGCCGAAGCATCGACCGTATCGTTGCCGGTCATGCCGCCACCGGCGAGGTCGAGTTGGAACGCCTTCTGGCCGCTGGCATCGGCGGTCAGGCTCGAGACGAAGTCGTTCTTGATGGTGATCGTGCTGCCCTTGCTGGGGTTGCCGGCGAACGCCTCGAAGGTCTCGATATTCTTGAAGCCCTTGAACTGGTCGGAGGTATAGGTCCCGGCCAGGGCCACCACCGTGTCCGAACCGTCGCCGCCGTTAACCTTGTCCGCCGCGGTCAGCTCGCCGGCCTGGGTGAACAGGAAGACGTCGTCCTGCGCCGAGCCGATGAAGTTGTCGACTCCGCCGCCGGAGACGATGCCGATATGGCCGTTGGTGATCTGGGAAAGATCGACCGTATCGTTGCCCTTGCCGCCCAGCACCGCGAAGTCGAAGGCACGGAAGACCACGCCGTCCATCACCACGTCGGCGTTGCCGTCGGAGCTCTGGACAAGGGAGTCGGCGATCGTCACCGTGTTCTTGGCGTCGGCGAGCTGGACGAACTCGATGTTCTGCGAGCCGCCGAACGCCGCCGCCGTGATCACTCCGCCCGTGCTGAACTTCAGCGTATCGCTGCCGTCCCCGCCGTCCAGCTTGTCATTGGCGTTGAAGCTCTTGGCATCGACGACGATGACGTCGTCGCCATCGCCGCCGGTCAGGACATTGTCCTTGGCGCCTCCGAGGATGGTGAGGTCGTGCTTGGTCGCCGAAGCGTCGACCGTGACTTTCACGCCGGCCAGCGTGCCGTCCACCGTCGAAATACCGGACACATCGAAGGTCGAACCCAGGGTGACGTCGTAGAAGCCGGTCTTGGAGGCGCCGAGCTGCAACTTCTCCGTGGTGGAGACTCCCCCGAAATCGGCATCCGCGATCTTCATGCCAGCGACGTTGTCCCCGGCATCCGTGATCAGGATCGTGTCGTTGCCGGGGCCGCCCTCGATCAGCGCGTGATGTGCAAAGTTCGCCGACGAGTACTTGAAGGTGTCGTCGCCCGAGCCGCCGAGGAAGCTGTCGCCCTTCAGGCCGCCGACGAAGGTGTCATTGCCGCCCGAGCCGAAGACATTGAAGCCGTAGCCCTTGCCGTGGCCCGAAAAATCGAAGGTAACGCTGGTCGCGGCGGACTCGGAGGTTGCGTGTATCTCAGTCAGGCCCGCTGCCTGGGCAAATTTGAAGAAGGCGTCGCCGAGCACGGCGGTCTGCTTTGCCGCGGCGCTGTCCAGGTCGAGCGTAAGGAAGTGGGTGACTTGTCCGATCAACGGGAGGAAGGCGGCATCGGTCAGCTTGACCGCATCGGTGAAATGCAGCGTAGCGCCGCCATTACCGCCGTCGATCGTGTCGGCCGAGGTCAGCTTGCTCGACTGGATGTAAACGTCGGCGGCCTTGTTGTTGCCGAGCTTGATGGTATCGGCGCCGGTCCCCGCATAGACTTGGAGCGCCGGAACCGCCATGACTGCCGCTTCCAGGTCGATGCCCCCGGCCACCTTGCTGGCATCGATGATCGCGAGCCCGGAGGCCGCGGCGTTAGTCCCGAGTATAACCTCCTGATGACCGGAGCCGTCGAATACCAGTCGCTCGACGCTAGAGAAGTTCTTGAAGTCGCTGTCGATGATGATGGTGTCGGCCGGGCTCTTCACGTCCTGCGAATCCAGGATCCGGACTTCGTCGGTACCGCCACCGCCGAGATAGATGTCGTCGCTGTCGAGGTCGGCGAGCTTCACGCGGAAGGAATCGTCGCCGTACCAGGCGTCGAAATAGTCCGCACCCTTTGAGGCGACAAAGATGTCGTCACCGATGTCGGCATCGTATTCGAGCCCGGTCGAGCGCGCCGAGGCGTCCACCGTCACTGCATAATCGGTGTCGTTCTCGACCCAGACGATCCCCGCCTTCTCCGACAGGAGGCCGGCGACGACCTTGGCGCCGAGCGGATCGGCGAGAGGGTGGCTGGGATTGAGCACGAGGCCTTCCACACTCTTCACGTTGGTGAAGGCCGCATCGGCGATCATCGGCTTGTCGTAGATGGAGATGCGATCGTTGTCGCCGGCGCCGGCGCCGCCGCCATCCACCTTGTCGGCGCTGTTGAAATTCTTGCTGCTGAAATAGAAGAGGTCGCGGCTGGCCGTGCCGGTCAGGACGTTGACACCGGCCCCCGAATCGAATTTGAGGCCGTCCGTGCGCTGCGAGGCGTCGGCCCTGAAGGTGCCCGTCATGTCCAGCGCTTCCACCAGGCTGATGCCCGCCTTTTCGGAAGCCGTGCCCAGCTCGGCGTTGACGCTGGGAGCTCCCCAGAATTGCAAGGTCTCGATATTCTTGACGCCGGTGAAGATGACATCCGGGGCAACGAGTGTGGTCTTGCCATCGCCGTCGAGTTCGAGCACGTCGCCGCGCCAGTCGTCGAAGGTCTGATTGCCTCCGTCCACGATGTCGTTCCAATCGAGCACGGAGGAGGGTGTGCCATCGAGATAAAAATAGAAGATATCGTCCCTCCCGGTGCCGGTCAGCGTGTTGTTCCCGGAACCGGCGGAGATGGCGATGGCATCGTTGCGCCCGGAGGCGTCGATCGTCGTCGCGCCGAACGTATAGTGCGCATAGACTTCGGTGATGCCGGCCGCATCCGAATTGGCGCCGAGCGTCACGTCGAAACTCGCGTTGCCCTTGCTTGTGTCATCCTCGATCGCCAAGGTCTCGATACCCCTGACCTGCGCGAGGTCAGCATCCGTGAGGGCCACCTTGGTGTTGCTGAGATCGTTGGCATAGAGTCCGAGAAGATCGCCCTGCCAGCTTGCGAACGATTCCTGGCCGCCATCCACCTTGTCGGTGTTCCCCAGCGCGCCCGCCAGAAACCAGAACCGGTCGTCGAATGCGGAGCCCTTGAGATCGTTCGTGCCCGTCGAGGCATCGATGGCCAGGAAGTTCTTGCCGTAGGTGGAAGCGTCGACCGTGAGGGCACCTGTCGAAATGCTTCCAGAATAGCTATAGGCACTCACCCTAGCGATACCGGCAGCGGTCGCATTCGCTCCGATTTCCAGTATGAGCGAGGTGCTATCAGGTGCCATGTCGATCTCCTCGACAGACCTCACTCCTTTGAATTGGCTGTCGCTGGCAACGATGCCCGTGGCAAGATCAATGTAGTCGTAGCCGCCTGCGCCATTGATTTTGTCGTCTGCCGTCAGATCGGTAGATGAGTTCACAAAGAAGTCGTCGGAGCCGGCGGTCCCGGTCAGCTTGTCGCTGTCGGCAGTCAATTCAAAACTGGACATTGAACCTCTCCGGCCTGATCGTTCGCGCGAGCGATGCCTCGGCAACCTGCGCGCGAGCTAATTCTGTAGCATCAATGTCGGAAGCTATCGCGCCTGGACGGGGAGAGCGCCATGCCGCGAGATCGGGACTCCATTCGGAATCCGAGGTCAAATCCGCCCAAGGCAGCATGCGCGAAGTCGCGACGCGCCACGCTGCCTGCCCCCTGCCCATCCGTACTCCCCGAGCCGCTTGGCGGCCCAACCCCACGCCACGCCGGAGATATCGAACCATTTCCGGCGCCCGGCGGCACCATAGCAACAGATTCCCGGTACAGCCAGAGGAAGAAGAACTTCAGCGTCGGAATGTCACGCCGCCGCCCCAATTGTGGTAAATATTCGGCCTGTTCGCCTGCCGCCGGGAGGATCGTTCTCCTGTCCCAAGGCATCAAAGCGCGATGCCGCCGCCGGTGAGTTCCGCGGCGTGCGTGCCGACCAGCTTGACCAGGAACGCCATTTCCATGTGGCAGAAAAGGAGGCTCATCCCGTGTGCGAACCGCGACGGTCCCGCAAATCTCTCCGCCGGGTCCCAATTCCCTTTACTTGGACTCGGATGTTCTACCTTTTCGTGTAGGCGCGATGCCCCTGCTGCCGGAGCGGAAATTAGCATTCGGTGTGAGGCCACGCCAGATAATCCAACTGGTGCAGCAGAATCGTCACCCACCCGCGTGGCTGATTGCCATCAACAAGTTGACTAAAGGAATTACATCCCAGATCGTGCGATACAATCTCTACGATTGCGTGCGATTCTCTGGGGTATGTTCCTAGACACCTACCGGTGTGTTCGGTCTTCGCAACCGGCGCCCTAGCCCAAGGCTGCGCCGAGTTGCGCGACCGCGATGGATTCCGCGCGAATCGAGTCGAGTACCGCGCGGTGCAGCTGCTGGAAGCGCGGGCTCGCGACCATGTCGTAGTGGCGCGGGCGCTCGAGATCGATGTCGATGATCTCCTTGATCCGCCCCGGCCGGTTGCTCATCACGGCCACGCGGTCGGACATATAGACCGCCTCCTCGACGTCGTGCGTGATGAAGAGCACCGTCAGGCGGTGCTTCTCCCAGATCCGGGTCAGGAGCTCCTGCATGTGGTGGCGCGTCAGCGCGTCGAGCGCGCCGAAAGGCTCATCCATCAGCAGCATCTTCGGGCGATAGGAGAGCGCGCGGGCGATGGCCACCCGCTGCTTCATGCCGCCGGAGAGCTCGCGCGGGAACGCGTTGGCGAAGCCGTCGAGGCCGACCAGCGTCAGGTGATCGCGGGCGATGGCGCTCGCCTCCGCGCCCTTGCGCCCGGCGGCTTTAAGCGCGAACTCCACGTTCTGCTGCGCGGTCAGCCAGGGAAAGAGCGTGTAGCTCTGGAAGACGACGCCGCGGTCGAGGCCGGGCCCCGCGACCAGCGCGCCATCGATCAGCACCTCGCCGGCGTCGTGATCCTCGAGCCCGGCGACGATGGAGAGCAAGGTGCTCTTGCCGCAGCCCGAGGTGCCGACCAGCGACAGGAACTCGTTGTCGCCGATCGAAAGATCGACGCCCTGCAGCGCCGTCACGGCGCGCGGACCCTCGCCGAAGGTCTTGCCGAGGTTGCTGATGGCGAGCTTCGGTCCGGCCATGGTCAGCCCCGCGCGGCCATGTGGCGGAACATGCGCCGGCCGATCGCCTTCATCGCCTGGTCGGTGGCGAGGCCGAAGCAGCCGAGCAGCAGGATGTAGCCGATGATGAGATCGGTCTGGAAGAACCGCTGCGCCGTGGTGATGCGATAGCCGAGGCCGGAGGTCGCCGCTACCAGCTCCGCCACCACCAGCCAGGTCCACGCCCAGCCCAGGCTGATGCGGAGCGAATCCCAGATGCCGGGCAGCGCGCAGGGCACGACGATGCGGGTGAGGATCTTGCTCTCGCGCATCTCGAGGGTGCGGCCGAGGTTGATGAAGTCCCAGGGCACGCCCTTCACGTTGTCCATGATGAGGAGCACCTGCTGGAAAAAGGTGCCGATCCAGATGATGAGGTACTTCTGGGTGTCGCCGGTGCCGGTCCAGAGGATGGTCAACGGCACGAAGGCGACGACCGGCATGTAGCGGATGAAATCCACCACCGGCTCGACGATCGCCTCCCACGACTTGTAGCAGCCGATGAGGACGCCGATCGGCAGGGCGAAGACCGTCGAGATCAGGAAGCCGACGCTGATGCGCCAGATGCTGATCGAGGCGTCCTGCCAGAGCTGCCCAGACTGCGCGAGGCCGGCGAGGCGGCTGATCACCTGATTGGGGCTCGGCAGGAACAGCGGCGAAACCTCGCCGCTCACAGTCGCGATCCACCAGCTCGCGAGCAGGACTGCGAAGACCGCGACCGAGATCCCGACGAACTGCCCGCGGCTGACGGTCGCGGTCAGGCGGAAAAGGGAGGACTTGCGGCGAGGAGGCGTCATTGGAGTCTGATGCCGGCGGCGTCGCGCTGGATCTCGAGTTTCACGGCTGCACTCGCCCCCGCCCTACCCTCCCCCTGAAGGGGGAGGGTAAGAGGATTCAGCCGGGATCAATTGAGCGCGCGAAGAATTAAGCCCTCCCCTCTTTAGGGGGAGGGTTTGGGTGGGGGCATGCAGCCGTGATGTTTCAAGCTTCATGCCATCGGTCGATCCGGCGCACCGGCCTCACGCCGCGGCGACGAAGCGCGGGTCGATGAGCGCGGCGGCGTCGATGTCCTTGGTGAGGATGCCGGCCTTGGTGGCCGCGTCCTTCACCGAGGCCATCACCTTGCTGGGGAAGTCGCCGCCGATCGCAGTCTTGTTCTCGGCGAGAGAGTAGTACTTCACACCGTCGAAGGCGGTGGCGAGGTTCTCCGCCGTGTCGCCGACCGCCTGGGCGATGATCGCGCGGTCGTCCGCGGTGTTGGCGGTGTAGTCCGCGTAAGCCGCGCCCCAGGTCTTCACCAGCGCCAGGATCTGGCCCGGCTTCTCCTTCAGGAACTTCTCGTTGACCACGAGCACGTCGGAGATCAGGCCCGGCTGCACGCTGGCCGAATAGATCATCTTCACCTTGGCGTTCTGCTTCATCGCCGTGGTGAGATAGGGCTCGTAGGTGACGGCGACCGGCACCTTGCCGGCGATCAGGGCGCTGCCGGCATCGGCGGCCGGCATCGGCACCTTCTGGATGTCCGCGACGGTCATGCCGTTGGCGGCGAGCGCGTAGTTCAGCAGGAGGTCGCTGGTGGTGCCTTCCTCATAGGCGACCTGCTTCCCCTTCAGCTCGGGGATCGAGGTGACGGAGCCGTCGCTCAGCATCGCGTCCGCGGTCATGCTGACGTCGAGCAGCAGCACGATCTTGATCGGCAGGCCGGCCGCGGCAAAGGCCATCGAGGTGTGGGTGGCGACGCAGGCGCAGTCGAGCTGGCCGCTGGCGAGCGCCGCGTTCAGGTCCGCGTCCTGGGTGAAGTTGACGAGTTCCACGGCATCGAGGCCGTTCGCCTTGAACAGGCCCTTCTTGTTGGCGACATGCCACTGGCCGTAGCCGAGCCAGGGCTCGAGGCCCATCTTGATGCCGCCGGATTCCGGCTTTGCAGGAATGTCGTCGGCGAAAGCGGGACGGAAGGCCGATGCGGCGCCGAGCGCGGCGGCGCCCGCCATCAACTGCCGTCGGGTGGTGCGGAATGTCATGAGAGCCCCCTCTGTTTCTGGTTGGTCGAAGATAGTGGTTGGCGAGAATAGCGATTGGCGAAAATGGTGGTTGGATACTCCGCATTGCGCCCCGCCCCGTCAACGACCCGTCAACGATCCCTCACGGTTTCAGAGGCCGAACCAATCAACCCGGTGGTTCGACGGCATCCAGAAAGCGGGAAAGCACATCCGCTGCACCATTTGCGGGCGCACTGCCCATCATGACGGCAACCGCGAGGCCGATCGCCGAGGAGACGGGATTGTGCGCCCCTGCATTCGCGCGCAGGTTCATCACCAGCGTGGGGCAGCAGAAGAGGGCCAGCTTCAACTGCCGCCGCCAATCCGCCGGCAGCCCGCCGCGAGCCCTGAGGTCCGCCAGCAGCGGCCGCCAGAGCAGGTCGCCTTTCAGCGTCAGGAATGACTGCCGCAGCGGTGACAAGTCCCAATCGGTCTCGATCTCCAGCCGGTCGCCGTTGCGGCGGACGCGCGCCTGGAAGCGTTGCGCCGCGACCTCCGGTTCGTAGAGCCAATAAGGATGCGCGAAGATGTTGTGGAAGGTCGCCTTCACTTCGGCGAGCAGCGCCGGCACATGCTCTCCGGCGAAGGCCGGATCGAACATGGTGAGGCGCGGCGGGGTGTGCGCTTCCTCGAACCAGACATTGGCATTGTGCGCATCGCCGTGCGCGATCACGCCGAATCCGGCAAGGCGTCTCGGTTCGAGTTCGACGAAGGCGGCGTCGAACAAGGCGCCGAGGCTCTCCTGGTATTCGACGCCGTTGACCGAGATCACGAGTTCGCGGAGCGCGCGCCAATCGAGCGTGAGACCGGGCAACGCAAATTCCCGGTCCTGATAGAATGCGGCGAAGCGGCCGCCGATGCGGTCGGGGCGGTCGAAGTCGCGAAGCCGTTCGTGGAACAGGCGGTGGATCGGCTCTGCCTGCGATTGCGCGCCAGAGATCGGATGCAGGGTCCCGGCATAGACCGCGGCGACGGCGCGGTCGAGCACGGCCTGGGCCTCGATCACTGGCTGAAGCCGGGCCGTGTCCTCGATTGCGTCGAGATCGCGGGCGACCTCCGCCAGGCGCAGGTCATGGCGCAGGCGATAGAGCAGGATCTGGCGGCCCGGCCTGGTGCTCGCCTCCAGCGGCAGATCGACCGGCAGGCCCGCCTCGGCCAGGATCCGGGCGCGGTAGTATTCGCCGGACATCCGGTCCTCGCCCTCTTCCTGGTGGAACTTGAAGAAGAATGCGCCGCGATCGGTCTCGACCCGGCCGTTCAGCGAATTGAGGCTGTAGGCATCGCGGTTGATCGCGACCTTCCGCACGGTGCGGCCGAACTCCGAGGCGATGAGATCGGCCACCACCTGTTCCGCCTCGGCGATCCGGCCGGCGCGCGCCAGGGACCGGGCACGAGCAGTCGGCGCGTCTTCCTGGCTCTCGCTCATCCTGCGGGTTCTCGGCTAGCCTGTCCCTTCGTGGCAGCGGTTATAAGGAGCGGGCCTTGTCTATACAACCGGCCGGATTGGCGGCCTTCAGCCTCGCCGGGCGGCGCGCCCTGGTGACCGGCGCCAGCCGCGGCATCGGCCGCGAGATCGCCCTCGGCCTCGCCTTGGCCGGCGCAACCGTCGCCGTCTCCGGGCGCAAGGAGGCGGAGCTCGCCGCGGTCGCCGCCGCGATCTCCGATGCGGGCGGCGTCGCCGTGCCGGTGGTGCAGGACGTCTCCAAGGTCGAAGGCTGCAAGACCGGCACCGCGCGGGCAATCGAGGCCCTCGGCGGGCTCGATATCCTGGTCAACAATGCCGGCATGGAGGAGGTCCGGCCCTCGCTGGAGATCGACGAGGCGCTCTGGGACCGCATTCTCGACACCAATCTGAAGGGTGCCTTCTTCTGCGCCCAGGCCGCGGCGGAGGAGATGCGGCGGAGCGGAAGCGGCGGCGCCATCCTCAATCTCTGCTCCTTGACCTCCTATCGCGGCATCCCGACGGCGGTGCCCTACGGCTCCTCGAAGAGCGGCCTCCTCGGCATGACCCGGGCGCTGGCGGCGGAATGGGCACCCTTGGGGATCCGGGTCAATGCCCTGGCGCCCGGCTATTTCCGGACCGAGCTGACGGATGTGTTCTATCGTGACACGTCCTGGCAGGAAGCCATGCTACAGAAGATCCCGCTCAGGCGGTTCGGCAGGCTCCACGACCTGGTGGGGGCGGCGATCTTCCTTGCGTCCGACGCCTCGGCCTATATAACCGGCCAGTGCCTCGGCATCGACGGCGGCACCCTGGCAAGTCTATAGGGGCAGCCCTTTTAGGGGCAAATCTCACGGAACGGATGCGATGACCCGCAAGATCAACCTGCATGACCTATCGAAGCTCGACGCCGGCCAGCGGGCCGCCTTGCTCCATCGCGCCGAGGCGGACATCGAGCCCTTCCTGGAGAAGGTGAAGCCGATCATTGCCGCCGTGAAAGCGGAGGGCGACGTCGCCCTCGCCCGCTTCGCCCGCGAGTTCGACAAGTCGCCGGTGACGCCCGACGCGATCGCCGCCACGCCGAAGGACTTCGACGACGCGCTGGTGAAGCTCGACCAGGAGGTCCTGAAGGCCTTGGAGTTCGCGGTTGAATCCATCCGCAAGTTCCACCAGGACCAGAAGCCCGAGGAGATGTGGCTGCACGAGATCCGGCCGGGCGCCTTCGCCGGCGACCGCTTCATCCCGATCCCCTCGGTCGCCTGCTATGTGCCGCGCGGCAAGGGCGCCTTCCCCAGCGTGGTGATGATGACCGCGGTGCCGGCCGTCGTCGCAGGCGTGAAGGATGTCTGCATCGTGACCCCGCCGGGCCCCGACGGGAAGATCGACGACGCGACCCTGGTGGCGGCGCGGCTCGTCGGCGTCGACCGCGTCTATAAGTGCGGCGGCGCGCAGGCCGTCGCGGCGGTCGCCTACGGCACCCAGACGGTGAAGAAGTGCGCGAAGATCGTCGGCCCCGGGAGTCCGTACGTGGTGGCGGCGAAGCGCCTGCTCGCCGACGTGATCGATCCCGGCACACCCGCCGGGCCCAGCGAGGTCATCATCCTCGCCGACGAGACCGCGGACGGCCGCATCGCGGCGCTCGACCTTCTCGTCGAATCCGAGCACGGCCCTGACTCGGCGGCCTATCTCGTCACCAACAGCCCGAAGGTCGCGGCCGATGCGATCGCCGCGATCCCCGGCTATTGGGAGAAGATGGGCGAGCAGCGCGTCCAGTTCTCCAGCAGCGTGCTCGGCGGCAAGAGCGGTGGCGTGGTGCTGGCGCCGAACTGGGACGACGCCGTCGCCTTCGTCAACGATTTTGCGCCGGAGCATCTCGAGATCCTCTCCGCCGAGCCCTTCGTCCATCTCGGCAAGATCCAGAACGCCGGCGAGATCCTGCTCGGCAACCACACGCCGGTCACGCTCGGCAACTTCGTGCTCGGCCCGAACGCGGTGCTGCCGACCAACGGCCATGCCACCACCGCTTCGCCGCTCTCGGTCTTCGACTACATGAAGCGCTCCTCGGTCGGCTACGTGACGGCTGCCGGCTACGCCCCCCTCGCCGCCAAGGCCCGCATCCTCGCCACCTATGAGGGCTTCGACGCACACGCGAATGCCGTGAGCGAGATGCGGGATGGATTGCTCGGCCGGTGAGCACGGCGGGCGGAGACATCGGCGCGGTCATCTGCGACTTCGGCAACGTCCTCGTCCGCTGGGACCGGGAGCCGCTCTACCGCACGCTGAATCCCGACGACGAGCGGCGGCGCTTCTTCATGGAGAGGATCGAGTCGGAGCTGCGCGCGCTCGGCCTCGCCTTCTGAGCGCCGGCTAGAAGCAGTTGCCGTTCGGGCGGCAGGGCCGGGTCAGCGGATGGTCGGTCTTCGCCTGGTCGTGGTTGATCGAGGCTTGCTGCTGGTTCTGGTAGAACTGCTGCTGCCAGGTCAACGGCTCTCCCGGCGCCGCGGGCGGCGGCTCGGTGGAGCAGGACGATGCAGAGAGCAGAAGGCCGGCGCTGGTCCAGAACAGGGCCGCGGCGACGAGACGCAGCGCGCGCGGGCTGTGCTGCGAATCCTCATGCAACGTCATGTGACCCTCCGGCGCCGTATACATAGGCGTGATACGGACGAACGGCGAAACGCCTGCACGGCCCTACCCGACTCTGGCCTTCACGACAGCATCCTGCCGTGCATACCTGACAGCTACAGGCACTTCTTGGTGTGGCACGGATGGTCGCCCTTGTCGGAAGCGCGGGCGTCGTGTTCCTCCTGAGCGCGCGCTACATTGAGCTCATGCTGCTGCGCCCAAGTGAGGGGCTCGCCGGGCAGCGGGGGCGGCGGAGGCTGAGGCGTACAGGAAGAGGCGGAGAGCAGCAGCCCGCCGCAAATCAGCAATGGAACAGCGCCGAGTCCACGCAGGGATACGGTGCGATGCATTATCGGTCCTCGCTGGCCGACCTATGAGCCGGCCGAATTCCGCCCCCGCGTCCCCGCAGGCTATCGCCGGAGGATCAGCGACCGGAAGAGCGAAGTTCCCGCCGTGCCATCACAATCGTGATACTCGGGCGTGATACTTATGCGGAAGGTCAGGCGGCGGATGCCCTGCCAGGCATCCGCTGCCGGAAGTATCTGCTAGTGCCGGTTGCCTGCGTGGAGCGAGTTCGCGCCCTTGTCGGAAGCGCGGGCGTCGTGGGCCACCTGGGCCGCCTGGACGTCGAGGTAGTGCTGCTGACCCCAGCTCACGGGCTCGCCGGCGAGCGGCGGTCCGTAGGTATTGGCACAAGCTGAGAGAGCGAGGAGAAGGGCGCCGGAGACGAGGAGGGAGACGGTCGAGAGCCGGCGCGAAGCATGATGAGATGACATGATGATTCATACCTTGTGATCGTGATGTCGCCGTGGGTGCTTCGTCCCCCAGGTGAAGACCCAAGATTGCGGCGGTGCATTGGATATGGGTGCTAAATCGCAGCGCGACATGCCGCGCGCGTGAAAGTGCGACGGTGATCACAGGACGCGTCGATCAGAGGAGGATCGGGCTACATCTGCAACAACGCACATCCTGCCATGCAGGCATGTGCGTTCGCGCGGCGGCGGCTAGCGCCCCATCCGGTCCTGGTTGAGCTGCTGGTATTTCTGATTGTCGAGATAGTGCTTCTGTCCCCAGGTCATCGGCTCGCCGGCCACCGGCGGGCCGTAGGTGTTCTCAGCGCAGGCCGACAGCAAGAGCACCAGCACCCCGCAAGCCAGCAACCGCCCGGATGGTCTCATGATCGTCTCCCGCCATACGCCGATCATCGCAGTATAGCGTCGGAACGGATGGACCGCGACTCCGAGGCCGCTCAGCCGCAGCAGGCCGGGCGGTCCAACGCGGTGGCGGGCGAGAGCGGCGCGCCGGAGAGCTCGATCACGCCTTCCGCATGCTCGTCCTTCACCGCGGCGCGGCGGCGGGCGACGATCTCTGCGATGATCGAGAGCGCGATCTCCTCGGGCTCGATGCCGTGGATGTCGAGCCCGGCCGGCGCCTTCAGCCGCGCCAGGCGCTCCGGCGCCATGCCCTGGGCGGCGATCTGGCCGCGGAGGGTCTCCGCCTTGCGCTTGCTGCCGACGAAGGCGACGTAGGCCGCCGAGGTGCCGAGCGCCGCCGTCAGCGCTTCACGGTCGCGCTTGCCCTGCGTCGCCACGACCACATAGTCGCCACTCTCGACGGTGACGGTGGAGAGGTCGAAGCCGGCGACGTGCTGGTCGTCGTGGTCGAAGACCTCGAGGTCGTCGGCGACCGCCGCGGCGACGATGCGATAGCCCATGCGGCGGCCGAGATCGGCGACCGCGACGGCGACCGGCGACGCGCCGCAGACCACGAGCCGCGGGCTGGGGCGCATCGGCTCGACGAAGATATCGACCGTGCCGCCGCTAGGGCATGAACTCTTATGGAGCTCGGTGCCGTCGACATCGACCTTGCTGACGACTTCGTCCTTCGGCTTCACGCGGATCAGCCGCGGCTT
>DATKNM010000453.1:0-2185 GCA_035541335.1 Binatia bacterium | reverse complement strand
CGAAGGATGATCGACCGCGCCGAGGATCGCGGCCATCTCGGCGCCGGTGAAGTCCTCGTGATTCTCCAGCAAGAGCCGCACGCCCGCTTGCTCGAACATCGGCGCCGCACGGCGAAGATCGGCGATGGTCTCCGCCACCGTTTCCGCCGGCGTGCCGGCATGGCGCATGTAGGTGCGCAGCTGCTCGGCGCCGAGGGTGCGGCAGACTTCGAGGATGGCTGCGAGATGCCGTTCCGAGGTATCGCTGGTCTCGAGATCACAGCGCAGGCGATTGGCCGCCAGCCGATCCCGCACCTGTCGCTGATGGTCGCGTGAGGTGCCGGAGAGCTGGCGGTAGTTGGGGCCGTTGATGTTGATGCTGACGCCGGTATAGCCGTCGGCCGCCGCGCGATCGAGGAAGGCGAAGACGTCGTATCCCGGCTGGTGCAGGTAGTGGTGCCGGTAGCAATAGCTCTGCAGGAAGAGATCGATCACCGTTTCGTCTCCAGCCGATGCAACAGCGCCACGACCGCGCGCGCGTAGGCCGCCGAGGCTTCCGGCCGGCGTTCCGCGTGGTCGGCGACACGGAAGGCGCAATAGCAGGCCATGCGCCAATCGTAGAACGGCCGCAAGAGATCATAGCGCGTCTCGGTGTCGCGATCGCCGTAGGCTGCGAAGAACGCGCGCTCCTGCTCCGCCGTCAGCGACGGGCAGCCGTAGAGAATCTGGAAAGCCGGCGAGAGGAAGGCCGCAATATCCTCCACCGCATCGCCCGCCGCCGGGCATTGCCAGTCGATCACCCGAAGATCGTCGCCGTCGACGATGATGTTGCCGGGGCCGAGATCGGTGTGCAGGAAGCTCGGCGCCACCGGTGTGGCTTCAATCGGTCGCGGGCATGTATCCTTCAGGCGTTGTCGCGTCTCGCCTCCGGCCGCCGGCAGGAAATCATCGCCTTGGCTCAAGATCGCCGCCGGCGTCATCGGCACAGGGCGAAAGCCGCTCGCATCGATGGCGCGCAGGCGACGCAGCAATCCCCCGACACCTTCAACGCCGTCCCGCCAAGGAAGACCGGGGCAATACCCATAGACCAGAACCGGCGCGTCGGCTTCGTCGAGGAAGGCGACCGGACGCGGCGCCAGGTCGAGGGCGCTCGCCGCCTGCAATGCCCGATATTCGTCGCGCGGCAGGTTCGGAAAGAGCGTCTTGCCGCTGCCGGCCGCGAAGCGCTTCACTACCCAGTCGATGCCCTCGCCGCGCAAGCGAAGTACCTGGTTGAGATAACCGCCCTTGAGCGGCTCGGCCGTGACATCGTCGCTCGTCAGCAGTCCGCGCCGCCGCAGCAGCACCACCGGATCGAAGGGCGTCATGCGCCCTACTCGCACTCCTTCAGGAAGGTCCGGAGGATCATCATGAAGGGGTCGGGCCGCTCGATATGGGCGAGGTGCGACGCATCGGGGATGACGGCGATCTGCGCGCCGGGGATCATCTTGCTGAAGGCATGGCAGGTCGGCGGTGCGCTCTCGTCGTACTGGCCGCAGATGATCAGGGTCGGCGCCTGGATCTGGCTCAAGCGACCGGTGCAGTCGTAGCGCTGCAAGGTACCGGTGCAGATGAACTCCGTGGGTCCCCACATCGTGTTATAGACCGCGGCGTTCATCCCGTTGAGCGACGCCTCCAGGAAGTCCGGCCAGACCTCGGCGCGGCAGAGGTGGCGGCGGTTGTATTCGGCGATCGCCGCCGCGACTTTCGGATCCTGGTCGGCACCCTGGCCGCCGGAACGCGCCAGCGCAGCTTGGGCTTCCGGCGAGAGGTTGCGGATATAGTCGTCGTTGTCGGCGATCCAGCGCGAGGTGCTCAAGAGCGGGCCTTCGAGGGTGAGGCTCTTCAGCCCCTGCGGCCGGCCGATCGCATATTCCGCGGCGACGGTGCCGCCCCATGAATTGCCGAGCAGATGCAAGCGGTCGAGGCCGAGCGCTTTCCTGAGCGCGTCGATCTCGGCGACGAAGCGCTCCACGGTCCAGTTCTTTGGATCGCCGGGCTTGTCGGATTTCCCGACGTCGAGCTGGTCGTAGAGGATGACGCGGCGCTCGCCGGAGAGTGCAGTCAGCGGCAGCAGGTAGTCGTGCGGCACGCCGGGGCCGCCATGGACCGCGAGCAGCGGCGCTTTCGCCTTGTGGCGGTCGCCGTTGCTGCGATACCAGATCCG
>DATKNM010000452.1:0-36086 GCA_035541335.1 Binatia bacterium | reverse complement strand
CCTCAGCGTGGACTACCGGCTGGCGCCGGAGAATCCGTTCCCGGCGGCATTCGAGGATGCCTATGCGGCGCTGCTCTGGGTCGCGGCATCCGGACCCCGGCATGGTCTCGACCCCACGAGGATCGCCGTCTCCGGCGACAGCGCCGGCGGCAATCTCGCCGCAGCGGCGGCCCTGGCCGCACGGGACCGCAAGGGTCCGGGGATCGCGCTGCAGGCGCTGATCTATCCCGGACTGAAGGCGAAGCGCCGGGTGCCGGTGATACAGGACGAGGGCGGCGGGAGCGAGGCGGGGATGAGCGCCTACGTCCGCGCCTATGCGGGCGGGAAGGACATCACAAGGAATCCCTACGCCATGCCGCTCGCCGCGGAGAGCTTTCACGACCTGCCGCCGGCCTTCATTGCGGCGGCCGGCGTCGATGCCGTGCGGGAGGATGCCGAGGACTACGCCGCGGCGCTGCGTGCGGCGGGCGTTCCGGTCACCCATCGTTGTGCAGAGACCCTGCCGCATTCCTATCTGCGCACAATCCATTTCAGCGCCCGCGCGGCGGCCGAGTTCGACGCGGTCTGCGATGCGCTGAAACGCGCCCTGGCGTCACCTCCCGCCGTGGCATCAGCCACCGTCATGGCGGGCTGAGTATTTCGAATGCGGTGGATGAATGATTGCCGGAAGTAGGGTCTTTTGTGCATAGTACCTGAAACCGGCGGTAAACGCTGGAACCACTTCGACAAACTTTCGCCGGTCAACCGGGCATGGTGCCTCGGGATCCGGCAAACAGGAGGGAGAGCATGAATCGCTGGGAAGAACTTCAACAGGCCGCGCTGACCGGGCGCTTGACGCGCCGCCAGTTCATGGCGCGCGCGGCGGCCCTCGGCGTCTCGACGTCGCTGGCGTCCGGCGTGCTGGCGAAGGCCGGCTATGCCGACGACGCGCCGAAGCAGGGTGGGACGCTGAACATCGGCATCGCCGGCGGCAGCACCACCGACAGCCTGGACCCGACCACCTACACGGATTCGATGGCGTTCAACGTCGCCTTCGCGATCATGAACCAGCTGATCGAGACCGATCCGAACAACAAGCAGATCCCCTCGCTGTTCAAGAGCTGGGAAGCGAGCGCCGGCGCCACGAAATGGGTCTTCAAGGTGCAGGACGGCGTCACCTTCCACAACGGCAAGACGCTGGACGCCGAGGACATCGTCTATTCGGTCAACCTGCACCGCGGGAAGGATTCGAAGTCCGGAGCCGCTTCCGGTTTGAAGCCGATCGCCGATATCAAGGCGAGCGACAAGCTCGAAGTGACCATGACCCTCTCCGAGGGCGATGCGGACTTCATCTATCCCTTGAGCGACTATCACGTGCTGGTCGTGCCGAAGGACTTCAAGGACTGGTCGCATCCGATCGGCACCGGCGCCTACACCTTCGGTTCTTACGATCCGGGCGTCAGCGCGAACGTGAAGCGCTATAAGGATCACTGGAACAAGGATCGCGGTCACGTCGATGAGGTTAACTTCACCTGCATCAACGACACCGCGGCGCGGATGAACGCGATCGTCGCCGGCCAGGTGGACATCATCCACCGCGTCGATACCGCGACCATCGACCTGATCAAGGCGGTGCCGACCCTCGCCCTCGTGATGGCGCATGGCGGTTATCACGCCATCTATGCGGCGCGCTGTGACATGGATCCGTTCAAGGATCCGAACCTCCGGAAGGCGGTGAAGTACGGGATCGACCGCGAGCAGCTCCTGAAGGCTCTGTTCAACGGCTATGGTGCGCTCGGCAACGACAGCCCGATCCCACCCTCCGATCCCTATTTCAACAAGGATCTCGAGCAGACCAAGTACGATCCGGACAAGGCCAAGTTCTACCTGAAGAAGGTCACCGGCACGACCAAGATCGTGCTCTCGGCCTCGGACGCCGCGTTCAACGGCGCGGTCGATGCGGCGCTGCTGTTCCAGGCGAACGAGAAGGCGGCGGGTCTCGACTTCGAGGTGAAGAAGGAACCGGCCGACGGCTTCTGGGACAACGTCTGGCTGAAGGCGCCGTTCTGCGAGTCCTATTGGGGCGGCCGTCCGGCGGCGACGCAGATGTTCACCACCGCCTACAAGTCGGACGCGGCCTGGAACGAGACCGGCTACAAAGTCGAGGCCTTCGACAAGCTGCTGGCCGAGGCCAAGAAGACGGTCGCGGAAGACAAGCGCGCGCCAATGATCAAAGAGCTGCAGAAGATGGTGCACGAGGACGGCGGCGCCATCATCCCGGCCTTCAAGGACTGGGTCGATGCCACGGCGACCAAGGTGAAGGGCTACAAGCCGCACTCGATGTTCGACCTCTGCAACGGCCGCGCGGCCGAGAAGGTTTGGATCGACGAAGCTTAAGAGCGGCCGGGCAGGTCCCGACGTGCTCAAGCTCATTGCCCAGCGGCTGGCCCTTGGCCTGATCACCCTGTGGGCGGCGTCGGTCTTGATCTTCTTCACGACCGCGCTACTCCCTGGTGATTTCGCTTCAGCGATGTTGGGGCAACAAGCGACGGCGGAAAACACCGCGGCGATCCGGGCCGAGTTGAACCTGGATCGACCGCTGGTGCTCCGTTACACCGACTGGCTCTCCGGCGCCGTCCGCGGCGAGTTCGGCAACTCGCTGGCCAGCCACCGGCCGGTCAGCGACGAGATTAAGCCGCGTCTCTTCAACACCTTCTTCTTAGCGATCTATGCGGCATTGGTCGCCGTGCCCTTAGCAGTCTTTCTCGGCGTCATGGCCGCGATCAGGCAGGGGAGCACCTTCGACCGCGGCGTCAATGTCGGCGCGTTGCTGACTATCTCGGTGCCCGAGTTCTTCCTTGGCTATCTGCTGATGATGTTCCTCGCGGCGCATTTCCGAATCTTCCCGGTACTGTCCGCGGTCAATGCTTCGACGCCGTTCTTCAGCCGGCTCTATTTCGCGTTCCTGCCGATGATCACCCTCGTGCTGGTGATCGTGGCGCATATGATGCGCATGACCCGCGCCTCGGTACTGCAGGTGATGGCAAGCCCCTATATCGAGATGGCGTACCTCAAGGGCCTGCCGAAGTGGCGGGTCGTCGTGCAGCACGCGCTGCCCAACGCCTTGGCGCCGATCGTCAACGTAATTGCGCTGAATCTCGCTTATCTGGTGGTCGGCGTCGTCGTCGTCGAACGCGTCTTCGTCTATCCGGGCATGGGCCAGATGCTGGTCGATGCCGTATCCAAGCGCAACGTGCCGGTGGTCTTGGCCTGTGGCCTGATCTTCGCCGTAGTCTTCATCGGCCTGAATATCCTGGCGGACGTGCTCTCGATCATGAGTAATCCGCGCCTCCGGCATCCGCGGTGACGCCATGGCCGTGACCGACGCAAAGGTTCCCGCAAAGAAGAAGGCACCCGGCATCCGGCTGTTCGGACACAAGGTCCCCTTCAGCGCGCAGATCGGTTTCCTGATCATTGCGTTCAACCTGTTTCTGATGATCTTCGCCCCGTTCCTCGCCCCCTATGGGGAGGGCATCGTCCCGGCCGACCTGCAAAAATGGGCGAACCCCTCGGCCGAGCACTGGTTCGGCACCGATGCGATCGGGCGCGACATCCTGAGCCAGTTGCTCTACGGCGCGAGGCTTTCGATCGGCCTTTCGCTGATCACGACATGCATCGCCTTCGTGGTCGGCATTATCACGGGTTTCAGCGCTGCCATCCTCGGCCGCTGGGCCGATGTGGCGCTGTCTCGCTTCGCTGATCTCATCTTGTCGATGCCGACCCTGATCTTTTGCCTGGTCATTATCACGGCGGTCATGGCCAACGAGTCCGCTTTCGTGGCGGCAACCGGAATCAGCAACGCCTTCTTCGAGGGGATGGTGATCGTCGGCGTGATCGGCTTCCTCTATGCGGTGCCTGTGTTCCGCCTCTCGCGCGCGGTCGCAATGAACATCGTGGCGCTGGAGTACGTCGAGGCGGCGCGGCTTCGCGGCGAGAACATCTGGTGGGTGATCCGCAAGGAAGTGCTGCCCAACGCGATCCCGCCGCTGGTCGCGGAGTTCGGCTTGCGGTTTTGCTTCACCTTCCTGCTGATTGCGAGCCTGAGCTTCCTCGGCCTCGGCATCCAGCCCCCCTATCAGGACTGGGGCAGCATGGTGAACCAGAACGCCCAAGTGATCTTTCTCGGCAAGCCGATGCCGTTGTTCCCGGCGGGCGCCATCGCCTTGCTGACCATCGGCGTCAATCTGGTGGTCGATTGGCTGCTCTCTGTCTACAGCCGCGCGCACGGTGAAAATGCGTGAGGGTGGGAACGCATAAGGGGGAGACCGCATGAGCCAGACGGCCAGCGCACAGCAACGCTTCGGCGAGCAGGTCCTCGACGTGGAGGCTCTCCGCATCGAAGTGCGGACCGATGCAGGACCGGGGCCGGTGCTGGTCGACGATGTTAGCCTGCAGCTGCGCCAGGGCGAGGTGCTGGGTCTGATCGGCGAGAGCGGGGCGGGGAAGTCGACCATCGGCCTCGCCACCATGGGCTACTCGCGCTCCGGCTGCTTCATCACCGGCGGCAAGATCGTGTTCCGTGGCAAGGACGTGCGCGAAATGACGCGGGACGAGCGCCAGGACCTGCGCGGCCACGGAGTGGCCTATATCGCCCAGAGTGCCGCCGCCTCTTTCAACCCGGCGCTGACGCTCTATGAGCAGATTTGCGAGATCGCGCTGCGCCGGGGGCTGATGAAGGAGGAGGAGGCCAAGGCCGAGGCGATCCGGCTGTTCAAGGAGTTGGAACTGCCCAATCCCGAGAAGTTCGGTGAGCGCTATCCGCATCAGGTCTCCGGTGGCCAGCTGCAGCGCGCCATGGCGGCGATGGCGATGATCACGAAGCCCTCGATCCTGGTGTTTGACGAACCGACCACGGCGCTCGACGTCACCACGCAAGTCGAAGTCTTGGCTTCTTTCCGTAAACTGATCCGCGAGCATCGCACGGCAGCGCTCTACATCACCCATGACCTGGCGGTCGTGGCGCAGATCGCCGACCGCATAATGGTCTTGCGGCACGGGAAGATGATCGAGGTCGGCGACGCCACCCAGATCCTGCAGGCACCGCGGGAGGAGTACACTCGGCGCTTGGTCGCCGAGCGAACCGTCGCCAATCAGAATCTGCATCAGGCGCAGAGCGAGACGGCAAAGCCGCTGCTGGAGATCACCAATGTGGTGGCGAGCTATCGTTCGCTGACCAGGGTCATCAACGACGTGACGCTCTCGGTCGAGCGCGGCGACACCGTTGCCGTGGTGGGCGAATCCGGCTCCGGCAAATCGACCCTCGCCCGAGTGGTGGTGGGCCTGCTGCCGCGCAGCTCCGGCGACGTCCGGTTCCAGGGGGAGAGCCTGCCGGCGAGGCTGCAGGACCGGCCGCGAGATCAATTGCGCCGCATCCAAATGATCTATCAGATGCCGGACGTGGCATTGAATCCGCGCCAGACGCTGGCGGAGATCATCGGCCGGCCCGTAGAGTTCTATTTCGGCCGCTCGAAGGACCAGGTGAGGGAGCGGGTGGGCGAGTTGCTGCGCCACATCGATCTTCCGGAGAGTTTCGCCAGCCGCCGTCCCGGCGAGCTCTCAGGGGGTCAGAAGCAGCGGGTCTGCATCGCCCGGGCGCTCGCGGCCGAGCCTGAGCTCATCATCTGCGACGAGGTGACGAGCGCGCTCGATCAATTGGTCGGCGAGGAAATCCTGCGGCTGTTGAATCGCCTGCAGGAGGAGCTGGGTGTCGCCTACATGTTCATCACCCATGACCTCGGCACCGTGAAGCGCATCGCCAACAAGGTCGCGGTGATGCTGAAGGGCCAGCTGGTCGCCTACGGCGAGACCGACAAGATCTTCAGCCCGCCGTTCCATCCCTACACCGAACTGCTCCTTTCCTCTGTCCCGGAGATGCGCGCCGACTGGCTGGACGAGGTGCTGGCGAAGCGGACGCGGAAGAACGCATAAGGCGTCAGTCAAGACCCGCGCCCTTGATCCTGTGTCAAGTCTGCGTAGTGTGCGACGTTTCCCAGGCCAGATAGAGTTTCCATGACCGTCGTCACCCGCTTCTCGAACTCGGTCCGCAAGATCGAGCACTTCTGGATCACCTTGAAGGACGGCTGCCGGCTCTCGGCGCGGATGTGGCTGCCGGAGGATGCGGAGCAGGATCCGGTCCCGGCGATCCTGGAATACATCCCCTATCGCAAGCGCGACGGCACCCGGGGGCGCGACGAGCCGATGCACCACTATTTCGCCGGGCACGGCTACGCGGCGGTGCGGGTCGATCTCCGCGGCTCGGGCGAATCCGATGGCCTTCTGCCCGACGAATACACCCAGCAGGAGCTGGAGGACGGCGTCGAGGTGATCGAATGGATCGCGGCGCAGAAGTGGTGCAGCGGCAACGTCGGGATGATGGGCAAGTCCTGGGGCGGCTTCAATTGTTTGCAGGTTGCGGCCTTGAGGCCGAAGGCGCTGAAAGCCGTGCTCTCGGTCTGCTCGACCGACGACCGCTATGCCGACGACATCCATTGGATGGGCGGCTGCCTCCTCAACGACAACCTCTGGTGGGGCGCGATCATGCTCGCCTACCAGGCGCGCCCCGCGGATCCGGAGCTCTTCGGTCCGGGCTGGCGCGAGAACTGGAAGCAGCGACTGCAGGCGATGCCGTTCTGGCCTGCGCTCTGGCTGAAGCAGCAGCGCCGCGGCGACTATTGGCGCCACGGCTCGATTTGCGAGGATTACGGCGCGATCCAGGTTCCGGTCTTCCTGGTCGGCGGCTGGGCGGACGCCTATACCAACGCCATCCCGCGCATGCTGGAACACTTGAAGGTGCCGCGCAAAGGCGTCATCGGTCCCTGGGCGCATATCTACCCGCAGGACGGCACGCCGGCGCCGGCGATCGGCTTCCTGCAGGAGGCGGTGAAGTGGTGGGACCGCTGGCTGAAGGATGTCGCGAACGGCGTTGACGGCGAGCCGATGCTCCGGGCCTGGATCGAGGATTGGAAGCCGCCGGTCGGCACCCACGCCGTCTCCCCCGGGCGCTGGGTCGCGGAGGATGCCTGGCCCAGCCCGGGCATCACGAAGAAGATCTGGTACCTGAACGCAGATCGCGGCCTCGCCCGCGGGGCGGGGCCGGCGCGGGACCTCGCGATCCGCTCGCCGCTCCAGGTCGGCCAGGCGGGCGGCGAATGGATGGGCGCCGGCTGCCCCGGCGAGCATCCGACCGACCAGCGTCCCGACGACGCGCTGTCGCTGACCTTCGACACGCCGCCACTGCCGGGCGCGCTCGACGTGCTGGGCGCGCCGGAGCTAGACCTCCGGCTCAGCGCCGACAAGCCGGTGGCACAGCTCGCCGCCCGGCTGATCGACGTCGCCCCGGACGGCGCCGCCTTGCGCGTGAGCTACCAGGTGCTGAACCTCACCCACCGCGACAGCCACGCGGAGCCGACCCCGCTCGAACCCGGCAAGCGCTATCGCGTCCGGGTGAAGCTGAACGATTGCGGCCATCGCTTCGCGGCCGGGCATCGGATCCGAATCTCGATCTCGAGCGCCTACTGGCCGCTGGTCTGGCCGGCGCCGGAATGGGCGACGCTGGCTGTCGCGGCGGGGGAAAGCCGGCTGCTGCTGCCGGTACGGCCGGCACGGCCGGGAGACGGGCAGAATCCCTTCGCAGCGCCGGAGACGGCGCCGGTGACGCCCGCGACCCGCCTCAGCCAGGGGCGGATCGAGCGGCGCTATGGCTACGACGCGGTCAACGACCGGGCGTTTTATGTCACCGACGCCGATGGCGGCGTTTTCGGCGAAGGTATGGTCCGTTTCGATGAGATCGGCACGGCCCAGGATCACCACCTGAAGCGAGAGCTGTCGATCGCACCAAACGAACCCCTGAGTGCCCAATACACGCTGACCGAGCGCTATCTCCTGAAGCGGGAGGGCTGGGATATCCGGGCCGACATCTCCTGCGGCATGACCTCGACCCTGGACAGCTTCACCATCTGGGGCCGGCTGGAGGCATTTGAAGGCGGCGAGAGCGTCGTCCTGCGGGAATGGCGCGAGGTGGTCCCGCGCGACTTGGTATGACGGTCTGACGGCAGCGGGAACGTTCCGGGGGTCTGCCGGTTGTTGGGGGTGAACTCAAGACCGGGAGGCCGCCATGGCACTGGACCTCGGACGCACCTTCCCGGGCGAGCGCTCCATCATCCTGGCCGAGCAGCGCCGCGAGTGGCGTGCGGGCTTTGCCGTCGTCGTGCTGGTCGTCGGGGCGACTTTCGCGAGCTGGCTCACCCTTTCCGCACCACAGGACGCCTCCGAACTGGCGGATTCCGTCGTTCCGGCGGCGAACGCCGCGACGCTTTTTGCCGAGCAGCCGGCGCCCCTGACGCTGCATAACGGCGCCGTTCCCATCGAGGCGGCGGAGCAGACCCAACAGACGCCGCAGGCCAATACGCCGCTGGCCGAAGGCGATATCATGAAGCTGCAGGCCAAGCTGAAGAGCCTCGGGTTTGACCCTGGCAAGGCGGACGGGCAGGCCGGACCGCGCACCCTTAAGGCCTTGAACGCGTATCGCAAATCGCTTGGCCTGGAGGCTGCTAACGCCGTCGACCGCAAATCGGTCGCGCCGCTCACACCCTGAGGCAGCTGGCTCACGCAGCGGGCGCGTTAATCCCCCACCAAAGAAGAGGAGCGCCCAATGATGGGTCATATCTACATCGTCCAGCCGCTGATCGCGCTGATCGCCGGCATCCTGATCCTGATCATGCCGCGGCTGCTGAACTACGTCGTGGCGCTGTACCTGATCATCATCGGGGTCGTCGGCTTGTTCGGCGCGTTCTCCATACCCACCCCTTGAGGGGTTACTCCGCGCTCGCCTGATCGAGCGCAGTGATCTGCGTCGGCGAAAGCTTCAGGCGCATTGCCTTGATCAGCTCGTGCGATTGTTCGATGCGTGTGGCGCTGACGATGGGTGCGGTGACACCGGGGCGGGCGATCAGCCAGGCGATGGCGACCTGGGCCGGGCTGGCCTTTGCCTCGGCCGCCACCTGGTCCAACGCCTTCAGGATCCGGAAGCCGCGTTCATTGAGATACTGCCCGATATCCTCGCCGCGCGGGCTCTTGTTGAAATCCGCCTCTGATCGGTACTTGCCGGTCAGGAAGCCGCTGGCAAGACCGAAATACCCGATCACACCGACCTGCTCCTTGCGGCAGAGCGGCTCCAACTCCACCTCGTAACCGGCACGAGAATAAAGATTATATTCCGGTTGAAGGGCCTCGTAGCGCGGAAAGCCGCTCTTGGCGCTGACGTCGAGCGCCTCCCGCAATCTTGCCGCCGTGAAGTTCGAAGCGCCGATGGCGCGCACTTTCCCCGCCTGAATCAGCTTCGCATAGGCCGAGAGCGTCTCTTCCTGTGGCGTTGCTTCGTCGTCGCGGTGCGATTGGTAGAGATCGACGTAGTCGGTCTGCAGGCGCCTCAGCGAATCCTCCACCGCTTGCGCGATATAGGCGGCCTTCAGGCCCTTCTTGCCGTTCCCCATGTCGGAGCCGACTTTGGTGGCGACGATCACCTTGTCGCGGTTGCCTCGGCTCTTCAGCCACTTGCCGAGCACGGTTTCCGACTCGCCGCCCTTGTGCCCGGGAACCCAGGTGGAATAGACATCGGCGGTGTCGATGAAATTGCCGCCGGATGCGGTGAAGTCGTCCAGCACCGCGAAGGATGCTTTCTCGTCGGCGGTCCACCCGAACACATTCCCGCCGAGACAGATCGGCGAGACCTTGAGTGCGCTGCGACCGAGTTGACGTAATTCCATTGGGGTTATTCCGACACTGGGGGCGGGGAGGCAACAGCAGCAGGCACGGATGGTCCGGTCAAGGGGGCGCCAGCGCGCTGGCCTTTGAAGCGGAACCCGCGCTCGGGCGTGCTGTTAGGGTCAAATGGCTTCGAAGGATCCGAAGACGCTTGTCGTCGGGGCAGGCCCTACAGGGCTGACGGCCGCGCTCGAACTGGCACGGCGCGGTCTCCCGGTGCGCATTATCGATCGCGACAAAGGGCCGACGCCGCTCAGCAAGGCCGTCGGAGTCAGTGCCCATACGCTTGATCTGCTGGAGCCCTCCGGCGTCACGGCCCGGTTGCTGGAGGCGGGGACCCGGATCGAGCGCGGTTATGTCTGGTATGAGCGTCAGCGCCTCGGCACCATCGATTTCACGGCTCTGCCGCACCGTTTCAACTTCCTGCTCTCGCTCCCCCAGAGCGAGACCGAGGCGGCGATGGCGGGGCTTCTCGAGGAGCGCGGCATTCCCGTGGAGTGGGAGCGGGCGTTGACCGCGATCGAGCCCAACGGCGATTCCTTTCGGAGCGGTGGCGCTGCGGTTGTCCTCGACCGCCGCAACGGCCGGGCCGGCGGCGACGGCGGCAACAGCCGCGAGGAGACGCATTTCGACTATGTGTTCGGTGCGGACGGTGCGCATAGCGCGGTTCGGCTCGGCGCCGGCATCAAGTTTCCGGGCTATGCCCATGACCGCGATTGGAGCATCGCCGACGTGGAACTTGACGATTGGTTCTACGAGCCGAATGCCGCGCACATCTTCCTTCATGGCGACGGCGACGTCGGCTTCACCATCCCGATCGGACCGCTGCGGTATCGCGTGATTTCCAACACCAATGACGCCCTGAAGCGGGTGGAGGACGGGTTCCAAGTCGCCCGCGTGCTGCGGTCCGATGTCTTCAAGATCGAAGTGAGGCAGGCGGAGACCTACCAGGCCGGCGCCGCCTTCCTTGGCGGAGACGCTGCCCATGTTCATTCGCCGGTCGGCGCGCGCGGCATGAATCTCGGGATAGAGGATGCGGCGGCGTTTGCAACGCATCTCGCGGAGGGCGATCTCTCGGGTTATACCGCCGAACGCAAGCCGGTCGGCGGGCGCTGGATTGAGTTGAGCGAACGCATGTTGAGGGCGGCGCAAGCCAACCGGCCGGGCCTCGTCGCCGCGCGCAATCTCGCCTTCCGGGTCGTCGGCCATGCACGCTGGCTGCAGCGCCCGCTGCTGAAGAGGGTCTCGGGCCTGGTCGAATAGAACTCAGCGTGCGGACTTGGCCGCCGATTTTGCCTTCGGCTTAGCTCTGGCCTTGGGCTTCACCTTCGTCCTGCCTTTGGCCTTGGCCGCTCGCTTCCCGGCCGTCTTCCGCTTGGGCCGTGTACGGGGCGGCGCCCCGAGGGCGGCGTGCATCGCCTTTTGGGCCGCGGCGATGAATTGCGCTTGGAGCTTGGCCGGGACGTCCATCCATCGCGCCAAGCCTTCGGCCTGGAGGATATTGGCGTTGGTCAATTCGTCCCACAGGTGGACAAAGAACGGATCGTGCTTCTTCGCGGCCATGGCGGTTCCCCAAAGGAAGGTTCAGCCTCGCTCAGGCCGCGCGACGGTTCAAGAGATGGATTGTCAGCCGGCCTTGACGGTGCTGATCGGGATGGTCCGCAGTGGCAGGTTGGCCCAGATATGCGGCGTCTTCGAGTGGAAGGCGAAGCCGAGTTTCAGGCTCTCCGCGATCCGGCGCGCCTTTTCCACGAAGCTCTGGGCGAGGTCCGGTGCGAACAACTCCCGGGCCGTCGCCTCGAACAGCGTCAGCCATTCGGTGAAGTGCCTGGGTTCGATCCCGTGGATCCGGACATGGGCGGGGATCGGGCGGCCCTTATAGCGGCCGGAGGTCAGCATGACCGACGACCAGAAATCGCACATCGTCTTCAGGTGGGCCGACCAATCGGGGCCGATCACCCGTTCGAAGATCGGGCCGAGGGTCGGATGGGTCCGTATCCGCGCATAGAAGGCGGCAACCAGGTCTTCGATCTGGCGCTCGGTCGGAATCAGCGGTGCGGCAGGTGCATTCATGATGGCGGATATTTGGTGCAGACGGCCACCAGCCTGCAAGTCGCCACGTCAGCGCTGCGACAACGGGCAGCAATGGCCCGCCGATCCTTCCGGATTTGGCGCGGAGAGTGCCTAACCCCCATTTTCTTGGAAAATGGTGCTGCCGAGAGGAATTGAACCTCCGACCCCGTCCTTACCAAGGACGTGCTCTACCCCTGAGCTACGGCAGCGCCCGGCTGAATGATGTCCCTGGAAGCACGAAATGCCCCGGGCGTCAAAAGCGGGCGGAACATGCCACGCGCCTCCCCCTATCGCAAGAGCCATGACAAAGCGCTGCGGCGACAGCGATTTCCCGGAATTTGCCCCAGCATTTCATGGCCTTGCCAACTTTCGGTCACGCTTTCGTCACTGCCTGCGGATACCACGGCGCTGGGTAGTGGAGAGGGGTGATTCGCCATGGCGAGGTTCAGGTCCTGGCTCAGTAAGCGCCGGTGGCACAAGCAACATCGGGCAGACGTACGGGCCTTCATGCGATTCCAGGCTGAGCGCTTGGCGCGGCGGCGTGCCGCCCAGGCCCTGCACTGAGCCGAAGCCACCCATCCGGCGTTATTGCTAATTCCTTAAAGATCAATGCGTTGACATCGCCGGTTCAAGACGCAACGCTGGGGGTATTGCGTCTCTCGATGGAGCCCCCAGCTGCGCCACAAAGATACCCCTAAAGCTTCGCTCTCCTCGGATCGGGAATCCCCGGCGACCGGCATCCTCACGGCCGCGGAAGTCGAGCGGCGCACCCGCGAGGCCGAGGCCCTGCGCGCGAACCTGCAGCGTCGAAAGGCTCAGCAGCGGGCACGGGCGGAGCCTCCCGCTGCCGAATCGAGCGGAAATTCGGGCAAAGACGACTGAGACTCCGCGGGAATCCTTGAGCCATCCCCGGCCTCTGGGGTAAACCCGCGCAACCTTGCAGGCCGTCCCAAGGCGGCCCCTCTCTCGACTGGAAGTGGGCGTGAATGGATAGAATCAGGATTCGCGGCGGTCGTCCGCTCAAGGGTGCCATCCAGATCAGCGGCGCCAAGAACGCCGCGCTGCCCTTGATGGCGACCTGCCTCCTCACCGACCAGGAGGTCCGGCTCGACAACGTTCCGGATCTCGCCGACATCACCACGATGTCGCATCTCCTGGTCCAGCATGGCGCGGAGGTGACCACGCGCCAGACGACGAAGCAGCGCTCCGTCGTGCTGAACGGCGCCGGCGTCAACGACACGACGGCACCCTACGATCTCGTCCGGAAGATGCGGGCCTCCGTGCTGGTGCTGGGACCGCTGGTCGCGCGACACGGCCAGGCCCGGGTCTCCCTGCCAGGCGGCTGTGCGATCGGCACGCGGCCGGTCGACCTGCATATCAAAGGCCTGCAGCAGCTCGGCGCCGAGATCGAGCTGAAGGACGGCTATGTCGTGGCGCATGCGCCGCGGGGCCTGACGGGCGCGGAGGTCACTTTCCCAAAGGTCTCCGTCGGCGCCACCGAGAACCTGCTGATGGCGGCGAGCCTCGCCAAGGGCGAGACGCTGCTGGTCAATGCCGCCCGCGAGCCTGAGATCACCGACCTTGCGCGCTGCCTGGTCTCGATGGGCGCCAAGATCGACGGCATCGGCTCCAACACGCTCCGGATCGTCGGCATGGATCGCCTGGCCGGCACCACCCACCGCGTGGTCGCCGACCGGATCGAAGCCGGGACTTATGCCATGGCGGCCGCCATCACGGGGGGCGAGCTCAATCTCCTCGGTGTCAGCCACGAGCTGATTGCCGCGGCTGCCGCGAGCCTTGCCCAGGCGGGGGTGGAAATCAAAGAGACCAACGAAGGCCTCCATGTCAGCCGGATAAACGGTCTCCATGGCGTCGACGTGATGACCGAGCCCTATCCCGGCTTCCCGACCGACCTTCAGGCCCAGATGATGGCGTTGATGACGACGGCGGAAGGCGCCTCGATGATCACCGAGACCATCTTCGAGAACCGCTTCATGCATGTGCCGGAGCTGATGCGCATGGGCGCCAGCATCAATGTGCACGGCGCTTCCGCCATGGTGCGCGGCGTGAAGAAGCTGACCGGCGCCCCGGTCATGGCGACCGATCTGCGCGCCAGCGTCTCGTTGGTGCTGGCGGGCCTCGCCGCCGAGGGAGACACCATCCTCAACCGCGTCTATCACCTCGACCGCGGCTACGAACGGCTGACCCAGAAACTCGGCGCCTGCGGCGCCGAGATCGAGCGTCTCGGCGACGCCGCGGCCGAATAGTCCTTATCGGGGGGATGGCATGAGCGACCGGCCGATCCGGCTGAAGGCGACCGATGCCGAGGACTTGTCGGTCATCGCCGCCTGCTTGCAGGACGCCATCGTGCCCTTGGCGGAGATGCGCTTCTTCAAGGACGAGAAGCGCTTCGTCATGCTGGTCAACCGCTTCCGCTGGGAGCAGGGCCGTGACACCGACCTAGCGCAACGCGACGCCGACTTCTCCGACGCGTCCGCCGGAGAGGCCCATGGCGAGCAGCGGATCCACAGCGGCCTCTGCATCGACCATGTCGTTGCCGTCCGCAGCCGCGGGATCGACCGGGACAAGCCCGGAAGGTTCCTGATGGTGATGACGATGGGGTTGGACGGGCCGCAGACGCTCAACCTCCTGTTCTCCGGCGGTGGCGTGATGCAGTTCGAGATCGAGACGTTGAGTCTGTTCCTGCAGGACTTCGGCGAAGCCTGGCCGACGCAATGGCGGCCCGACCATGCGCTGGATCTGGCAACGCCGGTGAAGGGTAGGGGGCGGTGAGCGGCACGGCCAACGATGTCTTCGTGCTGGCGCTGCCGAAGGGGCGCATCCTCGGCGAGGCGATGCCTTTGCTGAAGCGTGCCGGCATCGCGCCGGAGCCGGATTTCGCCAATGAGGAGTCCCGCGCGCTGCGTTTCAAGACCAATCTGCCGAACCTGGAATTGATCCGCGTGCGGAGCTTCGACGTCGCGACCTTCGTTGCCTTCGGTGCGGCGCAGCTCGGCGTCGCCGGCAATGACGTCCTGATGGAGTTCGATTATCCGGAAATCTATTCCCCGGTTGATCTGAAGATCGGTCGTTGCCGCCTTGCCGTGGCAGAGCCGGCCGAACTCTCCGCCACGGACGACCCCAGCCGCTGGTCGCATATCCGTGTCGCGACAAAATACCCCAATATCACCCGGGCGCATTTCGCCGCGCGCGGCGTCCAGGCGGAATGCATCAAGCTCCAGGGCGCGATGGAGCTGGCGCCGACTCTCGGACTCTGCCGGCGCATCGTCGATCTGGTGTCAAGCGGCGCCACGCTGAAGGCGAACAACCTCGTGGAAGTGGAGTCGATCGCGACCGTGACATCACGGCTGATCGTCAACCGCTCGGCGATGAAGACCTATCCTCAAGAGATCGGCGGCTGGGTCGAGCGTTTCCGCGCCGCCGCCGAAGCCGCCTAGGCAGCAGGGCTTGAGCGAAGCAGAGAGCAACTCCACCGAGACCCGGCGCATCGTCAAGGTCGAGCTGGACGAGGACAGCACCGCCCGCCGCACGCCTGAGGTCGAGCAGGAACGTGCGATCGCGATCTTCGACCTGATCGAGGAGAACAGCTTCGCGCCGGCGATCGAGCATTCCGGCCCCTATCACTTGCGGCTATCGATCGAAGAGAACCGGCTCGTCTTCAGCATCCGCGACACGAACGACCTCGAGCTGCACCGCTTCATCCTCTCGTTGACGCCGTTCCGGCGCATCGTGAAGGAATACTTCGACGTCTGCGACAGCTATTACCGCGCGATCCGCAGCGCCTCGCCCTCGCAGATCGAGGCGATCGACATGGGCCGGCGCGGTCTCCACAATGAAGGCTCGGAAATCCTGCAGGAGCGGCTGAAGGGCAAGGTCGAGGTCGATTTCAATACCGCGCGACGGCTGTTCACGCTGATCTGCGCCCTCCATATCCGGGTCTGAGAGGCGGTCGTGGCGGAGCTGCCGTCCATCATCGACCCAACGGCCCCGGCGCCCCGTTCGTCGAATCTCCCGGGGGCGGTTCTGTTCTGTTGTACCCTCAATGCGATCCGGTCGCCGATGGCGGCGGCGATCCTGAAACAGCTGCTGGGGCAACGGATCTATGTCGATTCTGTCGGTACTCGTGCCGGCGAGCTCGACGGTTTTGCCGTTGCCGTGATGGATGAGATCGGCATCGACATCTCGAAGCACAAGCCGAAGACCTTCGATGACCTGGAGGACACCTCCTTCGATCTCATCGTCTCGCTGTCGCCGGAGGCGCAGCACAAGGCGGTCGATATGACCCGCGCCATGGCTTGCGATGTCGAGTTCTGGAATACCTTCGATCCCTCGATCGTTGAAGGCTCGCGCGAGCAGCGCATGGAGGCTTATCGCGAGGTTCGGGACGGGCTGATGCAACGGATCCGCCAACGTTTCCCGATGCCTGGCGCGCCGAAGATCTGAGCCGGATTCGGCCCTCCGCACCTTCTCCGCTCACAACCTGTTGAATGAGATTCGGGCTTTCCCGGCGCAGAGGGACTCGGGTGTCGTTCGTTCATCGTATGCGGTGTTTCGCATAACGCGTGGGTGATCCATGTCTAGTCTTTCCAGGGTTTTGTCCGTTCTCGGTCTTGTGAGCGGTGCGATATTCTCCGTCTATCCGGCTCAGGCCCAGGATGCCGGCGATCCGCCCGATGCGGTCGCCCGCATCGCTGAGATCTCGGGATCGGTTTCCTATCACCAACCCGGCTCCCAGGACTGGCAGGCGGCGTCCATGAACTATCCGGTGGCGCCGGGTGCCGGGGTCTGGACCGAGCCCCGTTCTCACGCCTCAGTCGATATCGGCGGCGCGCGCATCCATCTCGACGGCTCGAGCGAGCTCGAAGTGACCGCCCTCAATCCGGGCCAGGTGCAGCTGTCGGTTCCGCAGGGCGCCGTTTACGTGCACGTCTATCCGGGTGCGCAGGGCGAGGCGATCGAGATCGACACCGCTCACGGGGCGGCGCACCTCAACCAGCCCGGCCAATATGAGATCGTCGCCGGCGACGACCAGCACCCCTCGAGCCTCGCGGTGATCGAAGGATCGGCCCAGATGGTGGGGCAGAGTGCCAATCTGGCACTGCAGACGGGCCAGCGCGGCAATATCGCGCCGGACAACAGCTCGACCACCGACCAGGCCCAGGCCGACGACTTCGTCCACAACGTCCAGGCCGAAGAACAGGCCTATCAGCCGCAGGCGACGCAGCAGACTGCGCAATACGTCTCGCCGCAGGAGCCGGGCTACCAGGACATGGCGCGCTACGGCCAGTTCCAGCAGGACCCGACCTACGGCACCGTCTGGTATCCGCAGCAGGTTGCGGCGGACTGGGCACCCTATCGCTACGGCCATTGGGCCTATGTGGCGCCCTGGGGTTATACCTGGGTCGATGATGCGCCGTGGGGCTTCACGCCGTTCCACTACGGCCGCTGGGTCCAGGTCCGCGATCGCTGGGGGTGGGTCCCGGGCGAACGCGTCGAGCGGCCGGTCTATGCGCCGGCCCTGGTCAGCTTCTTCGGCGACCTCGGAGGCGTCGGGATCAATGTCTCCGTCGGCTGGGTTCCGCTCGGGCCCGACGAGGTCTATGTGCCTTATTACCACCACAGCCCGCGCTATGCGCGCGACGTGAACATCACCAACGTCCACAACGAAACCAAGATCGTCAACGTCGTCAACAACACGACGGTGATCAATTACAACAACTATACCAATCGCCGCGGGGCGACCGTGGTCAACCGCGAGGTGATGGCGGGCTCTCGCGCCGTGGCGCCGGCCTATGGCAAGCAACCTCATGCCCAGGAACAACAGCAGTGGGCGCATGCCAAGCCGATGAACCAGGTCCCGTTCAAGCCGCAGTACAATGCGAACCAGCAGCACGCGGCGGGGCCGAAGTTCGCGGCGCAGAACCAGCATCAGCAGTTCAACGGCCAGGGCCAGAAGAACGTCGGCCAAGCCTCGAATGGCCAGACCAAGTACGCTGCGGAGCCCAAGCTCCCGGGACAACAGCAGCCCTCGCAGCCGCAGACGAAGACCATGCAGAAGCCGAAGAACGCGGCGCCTGGGCCTTACATTCCGCCTGTGAACAACGGTGCCGTGGCTGCGAAGCCGACGTGGAAGGGCAACGGCCAGCCGGCGCAGACGAATATGCCGAAAGTGGCGGCGCAGCCCCAGGCTCCGAAACCGACGACGCACAAGACCAACAATCCGCCGATCATGACCGGCGGGAATCCCGGCGCGCCGAAGCCGAACTGGCAGAACGGCAACCCGTCCAATGTGCATCAGCCGAAGGCGCCGGCCCCGAATGGGAAGGCCCCGAACGGGACGCCCCCGAACGGGACGCCCCCGAACATCATCTACCCGACCGGCAACGGCAATCCGTCGTCTGCGCAGTACAAGCAGCAGGAGTTCAAGCAGCAGCCGACGGCGAAGAGTGTGCAGCCGTTCACGACCCAATCGGCGCATCACAACAACAATGCGAAGCCGTATCTCCAGAGCAGCCAGCATACGGCGAAGCCGCAGTACCAGCAGCCATCAGCGCGGCAGAACAAGAACTATCCAGCTGCGAAACCCGCGCAGCCGCCGGTTCCTGCCAAGCAGCAGCCGGCTCCGAACTGCGCCCCGGGCGCCGCAGCCTGCACCAAGTAGTGGCCGGCGAGGCGAGGGCTCACAAAGGTTTGAGGAGAGGCGGCCCCGCCAGGGTACAAGATAGCCGTGGGGACGGCAGAGTGATGCGGCGCGACGGAGGCGTCCATGTTCCTTCGGCTTCTCACGGCGGCGCCGGGCGGGCTCGCCCTCCTGCTGGTGGCTTCGTCGGCCTTCGCACAACCGGTCGGTACCCCGGCAGATCCGCCGGAGGCGATCGGGCGGATCTCGGCGATTGCCGGCACGGTCACCTACCGTGATGTCGCCACCAGTAAAGCCCGGCCGGCGGAGCTCAACTATCCTCTGACCAGTGGCAATGCGGTCTCGACCGAGGCGCGCTCGCATGCCGCGATCGATATCGGCGCCGGACGTTTCTATCTCGATGGCGCGAGCGATGTTGAGGTGGGTGCGCTGGGCGAGGGCACCGCGACGCTCACGTTGAAGGCCGGGGCACTCATTCTGCATGTAATGCCGGGCGGGCAGGGGCAGGTCTTCACCGTCGTCACGGCGCGCGGCACGGCGCGGGTGGACCAGCCCGGATACTACGAGATCGTCGCCGGCGACGATCAGCACGCCACCAGCCTCACGTCGCTTGAAGGCGGCGCCCAGCTCCAGACCGCGGATGGCGAGAAGGTCGTCGGCCCGGGGCGGCGCGTCAGTCTCGCGCCAGGCAACAACGACGCGGTCGCGGATGCGGCGGCCGAAGACGATTTCGTGAGGCTGGTGGAGGCGGAGGCGACGGACAAGGGCGAGAACGTGACCGAGGCGCCGAAATACGTGTCGACGCAGGCGACCGGCTATCAGGATCTCGATCGCTACGGCCTCTGGGAGCACACCGAGGAGTACGGTCCGGTCTGGGAGCCGCAGGTGATGTCGGACTGGGCACCCTATCGCCAGGGGCATTGGGCCGACGTGAAGCCGTGGGGCGCCACCTGGATCGATGATGCGCCCTGGGGATTCACGCCGTTTCATTACGGACGCTGGATTGAGATTCATGAGCGTTGGGCCTGGGTGCCGGGCAATGCCGCCATGGATCCCGTCTATGCGCCGGCGGTGGTGAGCTTCTTCGGAGCATCCGGCGCCCAATCCCGGAACGTGAGCTGGGTGCCGCTCGGACCCGAGGAGCCCTATTTGCCGCCCTATCCCGTCACGATCAACTACGTGCGTGTCGTCAACGCGCCGAGCATGCCGCAGATCGTGAACGTCACCAACGTGAACAATGTCTCTCAGGTTACGAATGTCGTGAGCGAGGTCAGGCACCAGCCCGCCTTGATCATCGACCGGCTGGTCAACAACCACGCCGCAACCGATGGCGGGGGCTCGCTGGTGTTCGGCGGCGGGGGCTCGACCGTCGGTGTCGGCGCGCCCTCGGCCTTCCAACCGGCCCAGCCCACCGTCAATGCCTTCAGCGCCCCGCTGCCGGCGCTGATCACCATGCCGGGCACGCACTGACGCGGGTCACACTGACGCGGGTCAGGGGCGGCCCGGCACCTTCACCCGGATGCGGTAGAGCGAGGTGGAGGCGGTGATGAAAAGGCTCTTCAGGTCCGCGTCGCCCCAGTTGAAGTTGGCGGTGTATTCCGGGACGCGAATGACGCCAAGGCAGGTGGCCTTCGGGTCGAACACGTGGATCCCGCCCGGGCCGCAACAATAGAGATTGCCGCCGCTGTCGATCTTCATGCCGTCCGGGGCGCCCGCGCCCTCGCCGACGGTCTTGGCCCAGATCCGGCTGTTGGCGAGCGTGCCGTCGGCACGGACGTCGAACACCCGGGTATGCTGGCGCTCGGTGTCGTTGACGTAGAGCAGCTTCTCGTCTGCGGAAAAGCAGAGACCGTTCGGTTGGCCGAAGTCGTCGGCGAGCAGGGTCAGCTTCTTCTGCTCGGGATCGGCACGATAGACCCCGCGGAACTTCAGCGCCGGCTCCCGCGGCACGCCATAGAACTCGGCGCGGCCATAGGTCGGGTCGGTGAAATAGATGCCGCCGTCGCTCTTGGTGACGATGTCGTTCGGGCTGTTGAGTTCCTGGCCGTCGTGATGGCTGGCGATCACGGTCAGCCGGCCGTCCGGCTCGGTGCGGGTGACCCGACTGGTGGCGTGCTCACAGGCGAGCAGGCGCCCCTGGCGGTCCCAGGCCAGGCCGTTCGACATGTCGGACGGTTTGCGAAACACCTGGACGCCGTCCTTTGCCGTCCAGCGTCGGATCTGGTTGCCGGGCATGTCGCTGAACAGCAGGGACTGCTCCTTCGCGTTCCAGAGCGGTCCTTCCGTGAACAGGAAGCCGGTGCCGAGCCTCTCGAACTCAACCGCCTCGCCGACCACCGCCGTGAAGTGCGGGTCGCGGATATCGACTCCCCGTGGCGGGGTCATTTCGCGGCCTTGGCCTGCGTCGCCCTGATGTCGCTGACCGAGTCACCGCCCACGTACCAGTCCTCCGACTCGACATCCTCGAACACGACCCAGATGGCTTCCTTCGGCAGCTTCGCGACTTCGCTGATGGTCTCCGTGACGCGGCGCGACATCTCGTCCTTGCGCTGCTTCGAGTGGCCCTTGAGGATGCGGATGTTGACGAACGGCATGTCTTTCTCCCCGTGTTTTCTGGTGGACTGTCGTTGCGCGGCAGTATGCGACGGGCTCGGCGCCCTTTCCAAGCCGGCTCGACGGACGCAGTCTTTTCTTCGTAGACTCAATGGCTTGCGGGATTGGCTTGCGCCGGCTTGAGTGAGGCTTGGCCGACGCCTGCTATGCCATTCCTACAATTGAGCTTTTGGCTTTTTAGGTTATGATCCGCGCCAATTTCGCGCCGGCAGCCGCCCCGGCAATCCGACGGGTGGCTGGGGGGCGGCGCGGAGAAACCAGGAGATTTGATGGCTAAAGAAGACTTGATTGAGTTCTCGGGCACCGTCACGGAACTGCTGCCCAATGCGATGTTCCGGGTGAAGCTCGACAACGAGCACGAAGTGCTGGCGCATACGTCCGGCAAGATGCGCAAGAACCGTATTCGCGTATTGGCCGGTGACCGCGTGAATGTGGAAATGACGCCCTACGACCTCACCAAGGGCCGCATCACATTCCGCTTCAAGTAATCGAAGCTTCGACGACGCAGCAACGACCGGAGGGGGCGGGGATGGACCGCCTTTCAGAGCTGGTGCTGGCCTCCGCCTCGCCGCGCCGGCTTGATCTCCTGCGTCAGATCGGCATCGTGCCCGCCGCGGTCGATCCTGCGGAAATCGACGAGACGCCGGTGAAGGACGAGCTTCCCGCGCACTATGCGCGGCGCATCGCCAGCGCGAAACTCGACGCCGTGGCGCCGCGCCATCCCGGATGCTTCGTGCTGGCGGCGGATACCGTGGTCGCATGCGGCCGCCGGATCCTGCCAAAGGCCGAGGACGCCGCTACCGCGCGGAAATGCCTGGGGCTGCTGAGCGGCCGGCGGCACCACGTGCTGGGCGGGATCGCCGTCGCGGCGCCGGATGGCCGTCGCATCTTGCGGCTGGTGGATACGGCCGTCATCTTCAAGCGCCTCGCGGAGGCCGAGCTCGCCGCCTATCTCGACGGCGGCGAATGGCACGGCAAGGCCGGCGGCTATGCGGTGCAGGGTAGGGCGGCGGTCTTCGTGCGCGCCATCTCCGGTTCCTACAGCAACGTGGTCGGCCTCTCGCTCTATGACGTCGAAGCGATGCTCAACGGCCTCGGCTTTCGGAGCTGACGGGGATGGCTGACGGGATGGGCGAAGAGGTCTTCATTTCCCTCGGCCCCGATCGCGCAGAGCTCTATCGCTGGGCCAATGACCGCCTGGTCCAGGCGATCGCCGAGCGGGAAGGCGAGAGCGGGCCGGCGGGGGCGATCTACTACGGCCGCGTCACCAAGGTAGACCGCGCGCTCAACGTCGCCTTCGTCGAGATCGGTCTCGAGAAGCCGGGCATGCTGCCGCTGAAATCACATTCCCGGCTTGCCGAGGGCGACGGCGCGATCGTGCAGGTGAAGCGCGGCGTGCACGAGGAGAAAGGCGTGCGCCTCAGCCACGGCAATCCGGCCGATCGGCGCTTGGCGCCGATGGTCGAGGGCAGGAAGCCGCCGTTCCTCATGGTGCCGCCGCCCGCACTCTGGGAGAGCGCTCTGAAGATGCTGGCGCCGGAGCGGATCGCGGCGATCCATTGCGACCGGCGCGCCGATCTAGAGCGCGTCCTCGCCTGGTGCCGCACCCATTCGCCGGAGCTCAGCGCAAAGGCGGCGCACCGGCCACGCCGCGACTGGGAGCCGAATGATGCCGCGGCGACGGAGGAGATCGCCGCAGCGCTCCAGGAAGAGGTGGCACTCCCGACCGGCGGCCACCTGCTGTTCGAGCCGGTCCGCACCCTGACGGCGATCGACGTGAACAGCGGCAGCGCCAGCGAACGGCGCGGCGACGATCGCGGCGGGATGGGCGAGACCGCGCTCAGCGTCAACCTCGCGGCCGCGCAGGAGATTCCGATCCAGCTCGCCTTGCGCAACCTCGGCGGCGTGATCGTCATCGACTTCATCGACATCGAGAACCGCGGCAAGCGCGACCGCGTCGTCGAGGCGCTGCGCGAATCGGTGATCGTGGATCCGGCGATCGACTGGGTCGGCAACATGTCGCGCCTCGGCCTCGTCGAGTTGAAGCGTCGTCGCTCCGGCCCCACCTTGGCCGAGATGTGGAAGCCGAGTGCGCCGTGAGCGGCAAGGGCCCGAAATGCCCGATCTGCGGCAAGCCCGTGGCGGTGGAGTTCCGGCCGTTCTGCTCCGCGCGCTGCAAGCAGGTCGACCTCAACCGCTGGCTCAGCGAGACGTACCGCGTTCCCGAGCGGCCCGCCGACGACACCGAGGACCGGCCGCCCGGCATTGTGGACGACGACGGATAACCTGTTGGTTTTGCATATTATTAATACCCTGGTCCAAGCCGGGGCCGGGCCGACGGCAAGGCTGGACAAGGACGGTCATATTCACTAAAAAGCCGCGATCCGCGTCGGGGCGCACCAACTCCAGTCCCGACCTTCCCCCGGATGCCCAGGTAGCTCAGTTGGTAGAGCACGTGACTGAAAATCACGGTGTCGGTGGTTCAATTCCGCCCCTGGGCACCACTACGTCTCCCATTATTCGATTCCCTGGCTTATTTGCTTCGGATTGGCCCACCGCGGGTACCGCGGTCGAAATGGGACATTCTCGGCGTGGGATGCCGCCTCCGTTCACCGTGCGAGTGGCTTCTTTGACTCGGACGCCGGTCGGGGGTCGAATGGCCCGGATAGCAAACGCGGGGATTAAGGGGCAGCCCGACACATGCAGCGAAAGACGGTGAGGAGCATACTGGCAGCATGTGTCCTGTACGGCTGTGCAAATTCCAATCCTGACGCGCGGGCCAGCTCCGACCCGAATGTCCAGTCGGTGCTTAAGGGGTGGCAGAAGTGCGCCTTGTTCTCGGCATTGAACGAAGCCGCGACGGATAAATCTGCAGAGGCCGGAGCCGATGCCGCGATGGCCCTTTGCCACGACGAGGAGGGCCGGTATGTGAAGGCATTGATCGGCGCGCACGCCACACCCGAAGGCGCGGCGCAGATCGAACGCCAGAAGTTCGAAGATATTCGCGGGCAGATGATTGCAGAGATTCTCGGCTGGCGAAACCGGTAGTGATTCTGACGCGGCGGCCGGAACGGCTGCCGAGTTCAGGAATTTCTGAAGTGGGCCGTCATTTCCCTGAGGGAGAAGCCGATGCTTCCGAGAGCGAAGGCCGAGAATCCGATCGACCCCGAGAAGCTGGTCGACGAGGCGATCGAGGAGACCTTCCCTGCCAGCGATCCGATCTCGCCGGGCGTCGGTCCCGGTGAGCCGATGCCCAATCCCGGCGATGCCGCATTGAGGCGGAAGAAGCCGAAATCGATCAGCTCTAAACAGGCGACCTACCGCCGCGACCGGGCTCGGTCAGCGTCGTGTGCACCGTGCCGTCGATGGTGACGTAGACCTCGCCGCGATCGGTCGGGACGGCGCAGAGCGGCTGCAGTGGGCTCATCGTCTCGCGACATGGCTTCCAGACCAGGTGCGGGGGACCGGACACGGTAAAGCGCTCGGCGACCCTTGCTTGCGCATCGGCAGGGGACATCAGCAGAGACGGCAGCGGCGTGGGCAGGGCTGCCGCCGTGGTCATCTCTCCGCTCTCGGCATCGACCTGGACGACCAGCACGACACCGCCGGATCGCTCCCAGGGCACGAGATAATAGGCTCGGCCCGGTACATCCAGACGTCTTACCAGGAGCGGCGCGCCGGCGACGGCCATCGCCGCCGCCGAAATCACGGCTTCATGCCCCGGCCCGCGCAGGCGTTCCACGGCTGCGCGGGCTGCGTGCGCGGCTTCCGCGGCGCCGATCACGGAGCATGCGGGGCACGCTTACACGCCGCGCCCCGAAGTGAGCTGAGTGAACACATGGCCGTCGATCCGGACATAGAGCGAGTATCCGCCGATCACTATATGGTGGAACGGCAGATGCGGCGACCAGGATTGTCGGCAGGGCTTCCAGACGAGCGTTGACGGGACGCAATAGGTATCCGGGAAGACCTTGAAGCGGCCGCGCTCCTCGGGCAGTTCGAAGGCATGGCCGTCGATCAACCGCGCGATCGCCTGGCGAGCGGCTTGCCCCGTCGCCGGGCTGAGCCAGTTCTCCGCAGGCTTCGGCAGCAGGCGCACGCTCTTGAAGGTGCCGAATCGAGCATCGACGTCGATGGTCGCGGAGATGCGCCCATCGGTCTCCCAGGGGACGATGTAGTAGAACTCTCCCGGCCGGTCGAGCCGTTGCACCAGGACCGGCCGACCCATGGCGCCTTTAGCCGAGAGGATCTTGGCGCGATCGTCTTCGACGACGCGGAATTCCTCCAGGCCGCGCCGCGCGAGATCGGCCGCGGTGTCGGCGGCGAGGATGGTCCGCCCGTCGGCGTGGATGCGCACCTCGCGGGCGCGCGGCAGCTCGATTGTCGGCGGCGTCGGATCGCAGACGCTGACCCACTGCGTCGCGCCGCCCGGCGCATCATAGGCACAGCCGTTGAAGCGATTGGTCTGCCATTCGGAATAGGTGACGAATTCGTTCGCTACGCCGTGCGAGCCTCCCGAGCCGCAGGTGTCAGCATCGTCGTGGGACGAGAGCGAAGAGTCCCAGACCGGGTTGTTCAGCCAGAAGCCTTCCACGACGTAGGTCCCGCCGTTCGGATCGACGTCGGTCTGCACGCCGCAGACGACGTTCCAATGGGCGCAGTTATAGACCAGCACGGCCGGCGACACTTTGTAGTGACGCAGCGTGAAGACCACATGGCGCGTGCCCTCGGCTTCGGTGGTCGGCTTGTAGACTACGAAGAAGTTCGGCAGGAAAGACGCCGGTCGTCGTGCGTTCAACGTGTAGCAGAGGCCATAGGGGTCGGTGTACCAGCTCGAATTGGCGTTGTGGTTGTGGTTGGAGGTGTAGAGGTCGTCCTGATCGAGCGACGCGTAGGGTACGCCGATCTCGTGCAGGATCATCATCGCGCACGCGGCGCCGCAGTAGTAGGACGTATCTTGCGTGTGATAGTGGTCTCCGGTGTTGTAACTCCAGCTCATAACGGTGCCCTCCAGGATGTCATGTGGGATGACGCGTGGGCCGGATGCGTGGGTGCGGCGGTGCAGCCGCTCACCAGATCGAGCGAATGCTCGACGTCCCACTATCGCTCAGTCACGAGGTCCGATGTATCGGGAACGGATCGAAGTATGATGAAGATCACGACGCCTGCGACGGGCATCCACCCGCCTGTCATCAAAGTGCGGTAGCATTTCGGCGGGAAGTCCCACGTATGTGTCGTTGGCGCCACCACTCGTGAATTCAATGCCCACTGTTCTTCTGACGCCCGCCGCCATGCCGCGCCTCGGCATGGTCGATGCGCGGTTCCAGTCCTACAATGTCGAGATGGTCGAGGTGACCGGTGGCCGGTTCTGGGCACCCTACGCCGCGATCGTCGAAGGCGAGGATCGCTATCAGTATCGTTCGCCCATCGATCTCGGAAATCCAAAGCTGCGCATGTTGGCGGCGGCCCTCGGGCCGGCCTATGTCCGGGTCAGCGGGACCTGGGCGAACCATACCTATTTCTCGGATTCCGATCCGGCGCCCTCGGCGCCGCCTCCCGGATTCACCGGCGTGCTGAAACATCAGCAATGGCGAGGCGTGGTTGATTTTGCGCGCGCCGTCGACGCCCGGATCTTAGTCTCGATGGCCGTCAGCGCCGGGACGCGCGATGCCGCCGAGCGTTGGCTACCCGATCAGGCGCGGCGGTTGTTCGCCTTCACCAAGTCGATTGGGGCGACGATCGACGCTGTCGAATTCATGAACGAACCGAATGCGGCGGAAATCGGCGGTGCGCCGAAGGGCTATGACGCGGATGCCTATGCCCGCGACTTCAACGCATTCCAGGAGCTGGTGCGGGAGGTTTCGCCGCAGACCTTGGTGCTTGGCCCGGGCTCGATCGGCGACAAGCCGGGAAGCACGGAGCCGCTCGCTGCCGAGCGACTGCTGGCGGGGACTTCGGCCGGAGTTGATGCGCTCGCCTATCACTTCTATGGCGCTGCGTCGCGGCGGTGTTCCGGCGATACCTGGTGGCCGCAGACACGGCCGCAGGATGCGCTCAGCGAAGACTGGCTCGGTCGAACCGGGCAGAGCTTCGCGGTCTATCGCGCGCTGCGCGACACTTTCCTGCCGGGAAAGCCGATCTGGCTGACCGAGACCGCCGACACGGTCTGCGGCGGGAATCCTTGGGCTTCGACCTTTCTCGATACCTTCCGCTATCTCGACCAGCTCGGCCGGCTGGCGCAGTCCGGTGTGCAAGTGGTCATGCACAATACGCTGGCGGCCAGCGACTACGGCATGCTGGACGAGAAGACCTTCGAGCCGCGGCCGAACTACTGGGCCGCATGGCTCTGGCGCAAGCTGATGGGAGAAACGGTGCTCGATCCCGGCGTGCCGATCGCGCCGGGCCTCCACGTCTATGCGCACGGCCGTCGCGACGCTGCCGGCGGCATCGCCCTGATGGCGCTCAACACCGATCGCCAGGTGGAGCGGGTGGTGACACTGCCGGTGCCGAGCCAGCGCTACACCCTGTCGGCGGACGATCTCCAGACTGCCAAGGTCAAGCTGAACGGAACGCTGCTGCGGCTCGGCTCCGGGGGAGTGATGCCAGCGCTGTCGGGCATCGAGACGCCGCCGGGGCCGGTGACCTTGGCGCCCGCGACAATCACCTTCCTGACCACGGGGAGACTTTAGCCCTACAGCAACGTCGGCTGTTCCGGCGGATAGGTGATGCTCGTTCCTTCGACGCGGGCGAAGCCGGTGAGGGCGTGGATGCGACTGTCGGTCTCGCTCAGGATTTCGACGGCCGGGATGCCGCGCACGGTGAGGGCATCGGCCACCAGCGAGCGGTGACAGCGCCACGGCATCGCCTCGGCGCACATGATCGCGGTGCGCTTGCTCTGGCCGAGGTCGATCAACTGCTCCAGCCCTGCGCGAAAGCTCTCGGTCTGCATGTAATCGGCGTAGCCGCGAAAGCCCTCGTTGCGCCAGCCTCCATTGGGCGAATCCTTGCGTGGATGCCGGAGACCTCCGAGCGCTTGCAGTGGCACATAATCGATGCCGACGGCCTGCAATGACGCCGCGAGCTCCTTGTCGTTGTATTGCGGGTTGCGGCGGGAGCGGGGCACGGTGCGCACGTCGGCGAGGCGATCGATGCCGTAGGCCTGCAGCAGCGCGATGAAGCGCTCGATCGGGTGGGTCGAATGGCCGACGGTGAAGATCGCGCCGGCAGGCCACTTGCCGGACTGTGATCGGGCCTGATTGTTCACGATGCCTCGCAGGTCGAACGGGTGCTGGGTCAATCCAAGGATCATGCATTCCGTTGCTGAGCAGCAGCCGAATTCGCCGATCCATGGTCGGCGCTTCCCAGTGACGAAGTTGGCCTCAAGAGCTCATTCTTGACGCACACGATAGTGTGAGTTATTGTGCTCCGATCTCACGCAGAGCAAGGAGGACGGTTGATGAGCACGCCCGACTCACTTCGGCTGAGGGCCGAAGCCGCGCGGCTCGCCTTGAAGGATTTCCAGGCGGATGCGGAGAAAGTGGCGAGATATTACGGCGGCAACATCGAGCTCCGCCGCTATGTGGACGGACTGCACGCGATCATCGCAGCCGATGACGGCGGTACTCCGTCAGACGAGCAGCAGGAGCGCAACGCTCAGCTCCAGGAGCAGCGCGCCAACGACTTCGCCAATGCCTCGAAGATCCGGACTACCCAGGATATGGCGGCGTTGGACGATGCAGCGGAAGGAGCGGGCGCATGAAACTGCTGGGGACCTTGCGCGACCCGGTCGCACCCGAGAGCCTGGACGCGCGGATCGCCGCCCTCACCACGCGTCTCGCCGAGCTCGATCGCGATCGCGGCTTGTTGAGCCTGGCCGCCGTGGAAGGCGATGCCGCAGCAGAGAAGGTGCTTTCCAAGCTCGACAAGGATCGCATGGCGCTTGCCGCAGAGCTCGACCGCCTGCGGAGCGCGCAACTTCACGCGGCCGACCGCGCCAGGCTGGAGGCCGATGATGCCGCCGCTCGCGCGCGGGACGCCCGGTTGGCGGAGATCCGCGCCGAGGCCGTGGCGTTGCGTGACAAGGTCGAGGCGATCGACGAGCTGGTTGAACGCCTCGCCGATGCCCTGCTCGCCTTGAAGCAAGGCCAGAATGCGATGTCGCTTGCATGCGGGGGTATCCCGGCCAACGGTCCCCTGGCCAGTTTCGCCAATCGCCTGCCGGTGAACATCTGCACCGCGCTGGCCTTCCGCGGCTTCCATTTCCAGAGCGACCCCTTCGCCGTGCGCGACGCGGACGGCAGGCCGGATCTCGAGGCGCTGAAGTTGACTCCGCACTATCCCGGCGCGGACTACTTCGCAGCACTGGTTGCGAACAACGCCTGAAGCATGTCCGGTTCATCGGTGGTGATCTGGTCGACTTTCAGCGCAACCAGACGCCACAAGCTTTCCGCGGCGCGCGAATGGCGCGGGTTCAAGGTCCAGGCGTCGACGGCCTTGCCGGCGTCGTGGAAAGGCGCCACGAGATCGACGCCCTGTTCCTCGGCGGCGAGGATGATCGGATAGTCGAGATAGATCATCTCGGCTTCGGGCGCGGTGCGGAGTGCCCCGGCGGCGAAGGCGCGGAAGTCCTCGGGCTTGCGTAGCCGGGCCAGGGTGTCGTCGTCGCAAGGATCGAAGCCCCGGCTGAGGCCGGGCACGGAATCGGCGAGGCGGCAGACCGCGCGCCAGTCGCCGCCGCTGAGAATGAAGCGGTGGGCGACCGAAGCGAGGGTGCGGCGGAAATTGGCGACGATCAGGTCGTCGATCATCGCGTCGTCCTCCTTGAGGTCGAGTTGGATCAGGCCACCCGCCGTCCCACCGTAGCGTGCCAGCTCCACCAGGTCCTCCAGCAGGATCAAACGCTCCTGTGTCGGCACGCCATTGTCGTCGCGCAGCGACAGGCTCCTGAGTGTCCGCATGTCGATGTTGATCACGGCGCCAGTGCCGGTCGTCTCCCGCTCGAGGGTCGCATCGTGCAGGCACACGAAACTGTGATCGGCATGGCGGCGGAGATCGACCTCCATGGCGGCGCCGAGGGCCATGCCCTCCTGCAAGCGCCGCGGCGTGAAGACCACGTCGCTGCCGGTCCGCTTCAGCCGGTGCCATTTCAGGCGCACGCGATGCCCCGGGGTCTCGATGGCAACGCCTTCTGCCGGCGTGATTTCCGTACCGAGCGAGGCGGGCAGGGCAGACGGCATGTCGATGAGGGCTTCGGTCATTTCGCTGCTTTCAATGCAATCCGGAATCGTCGCGTCATTGCTGCGGCCCGCTGCATAGCATTGCCTGCGTGACGTGCGTGTGTCCGCCATGTTGGGAATCGAATCGCCGTCCCGTCACCGAGCCTTCCGGCAAGCGTCATCGCAGCGTCACGGGCGGAATCTAACGCTTGGCCCTCGCCACAGCCTCCTGGAGTCACGCGCGATGCCCAATCTCTTGGAACGATCCAACTCCGAGCTTTCCCGCCGCCTCTTCCTGCAGGGCACCGCAGCGACGGTCGCGGGCTCGATCACCCTCAGCGGCAGCTCCGTGCTGGCGCTGGCCGATGCGACGGTCATCAATGTCATCAGCGACGGCGACACCAACATCACCGACTGGTGGGCCAACACGCTGAAGCCGCTGTTCGAGGCGGCCAATCCCGGCTATTCGCTGAACGTCGTCATCACTCGCGCCGACGGCGGCAACGAGGTCGTCGCCCAGCGCGTGGTCGCCGCCAAGCAGGCGAATGCCGATCCGAAGGTGGACTACTTCGAGGAGTTCGACCCGCGCAACGTGCCGGGCTCGGCCGAATCCGGCGCCTTCCTGAAGCTTGATGCGAAGATGATCCCGAACCTCGCCATGACCCCGGCGAAGGCGCTGGAGACGCCGTATCTCATTCCCTATCGCGGCAGCCAGGTGCTGCTGGCCTATGACAGCGCCAAGGTCATGACCGCGCCGAAGACCTGGCCGGATCTCGTCACCTGGATCAAGGCCAACCCAGGCCAGTTCATCTATGGCCGTCCGGACAAGGGCGGCTCCGGCAAGAACTTCGTGGTGCGTGCGATCCACGAGGCCAACAGCCGCGATCCCTCGGTCTTCACCACCGACAACTTCAACGCCGACGAGGCGAAGAAGCGCTTCGATCCGGCCTGGAAGATCCTCAGCGACCTCCAGCCCTCGCTCTACGACAAGGGCGCCTATCCGGCCGGCAACAACCCGACGCTGCAGCTCTATGCCAGCGGTGCCGTCTCGATGATCACCGCCTGGTCCGACATGGCGCTCCAGGGCATCTCCCAGGGCGTGCTGCCGCCGACCACCAAGCTGGTGCAGCTGACCGACCTCGGCTTCTGCGGTGGCTATGCCTGGTCGTCGATCCCCTCGACCACGACGCACCAGGACGGCGCGCTGAAGCTCGCCAACTTCATGCTGACGCCGGACATTCAGGCCAAGATGATCGCCGACTTCGGCGCCTTCCCCGGCATCGAGTGGAGCCATCTCGCGCCGGATCTGGCCGAGAAGTACAAGGACATCATCGCGACCTCGGTGCCGTACTTCCCCGAGGGCCAGTGGACCGCCGCACTGAACGACGGCTGGTACGCCAACGTCGCGACCACGCTCGCCCGCGGCTAGTGACCATCGCCCGGTTCGACCGGCCGGCGACCCCGGATGCTTCAGGCATCCGGGGTTTCCGCCGGGGTTTCCAGTTTCTCCGGCAGCCGTCCTGGCGCGGCCTTCTGCTGGTGACGCCAGCGCTGCTGACCATGTCGGTGTTCGTGATCGTGCCCGCCGTGGTCTCGGTCGGCGGCACCTTCTTCGCCGCAGACGGGGCCTTGAGCCTTGCCAACTATCGCGACTTCTTCGGCAACCCGCAGAGTGTCGGCAACCTCACCTTCACGGTCGAGGTGACGCTGACCACGCTGATCTGGCTGCTGGTGGTTGGGCTGGCGATCGCGCTCTACCTGCGCTTCTCGCGAAGCCGGCTGGTAGCGGCGATCCAGGTGCTGGCGCTCTTTCCCCTGTTCGTGCCAGGCATCATCGCCTCCTTCGCGCTCATCCGCTTTCTCGGCCCGACCGGATGGCTGCCGACCGCGCTGAAGGCCGTCGGGATCGACGCCTACCAGACGCCCTATCTCCACGCCGGCGGCGCCATCATCGGCTTGATCTGGCAGGAGCTGCCGATGACCGTGCTGCTGCTGACGGCCGGCCTGGCGCAGGTCAACAACCGGGCGATCGAGGCGGCCCGCGACGTCGGCGCCGGGTTCGCGACCACCCTCATCCACATCGTGTTGCCGCAGGTCTTCCGCTCGATCGTAGTCGCCGCCTGCCTCGGCGCGCTCGACATCTTCGGCTCCTTCACCGTGCCCTACATCCTCGGGCCGGCGGCGCCGCAGATGATGGCGATCTACATGCAACGCACCTTCAACGAGCTGCATCGCCCCGGCGCGGCGGAGACCCAGGCGGCGGTGACGTTCATGGTCTGCATCGTGATCGGCGCGCTCTACACCGCCTTCGTGTTCCGTGATTCCGCGAACAACACGGAGCCGGCGAAGTGAGCGGCCCCGTGGCCACGCTACGGAAAAACGGAGATGTGCTGACCGGCAGTCTCCTGCTGGGCGCGCTGGTCCTGTTCATCGCCATGCCCCTGGTTGGCGTCCTCATCTGGGCCTTTGCCGAGCAGTGGCGGTCGCCAGCGCTGTTGCCGACTGCCTGGGGGCTCAAGTTCTGGCATCTGCTGCTCGGCCGGGCCGATGTGCAGTCGTCTTTCCCATTGTCGCTGATCCTGGCCTCGATCGTGACGGCGCTGGCCGCCGTGCTCTGTCTTCCGGCGGCCTATGCTTTCGCTCGGACCGACTTTCCCGGGCGCCGGGCGATGCTGCTCTCGGCGATCACGGTTCATGCCTTTCCGCGCTTCCCGCTCTATGTCTCGATCGCGGTGATCTTTCTCTCGCTCGGCCTGATCGGGACGGCGACCGCGGTCGTCATCGTGCAGCTCGTCTTCTCCATGCTCTACCTGATCTGGATCCCGACCGCGGCCTTCCGCGGCGTGGATCGGCGGCTGGAGGAGGCGGCGCGGGATGTGGGCGCGTCGCACCTGACCGTGCTCCTCAGGATCACCCTGCCGCAGGTGGCGCCCGCCCTCGGCGCCGCCCTGCTGCTGACCTTCGTGAATGCATTCTATGAGGTGGAGGGCGCGCTGCTGGTCGGCATCCCCGACATCCGCACCCTGCCCATCGTCATGCTGTCGCTGATCACCGGCCAGGTGATCGTGCAATACGGCGCGGTGCTGTCGGTGATGCTGTGGGTGCCGTCGGTGATGCTGCTGATCTTCGCGCGACGCATGTTCGACAGCCGCACCTTCGCGGCCGGCCTCAGCGTTTAAAGAATAGGAGAGGCGGATGGCGACACTCTCGCTGCAATCGGTGACGCGGAAGTTCGGTGCGGTGGCCGCGGTCCACGACCTCACGCTCGACGTGGCCGACGGCGAGTTCGTCTGCCTGCTGGGGCCTTCCGGCTGCGGCAAGTCCACGGCCTTGCGGCTGGTCGGCGGGTTCGAGGAGCCGGACGGCGGCGACATCCTGATCGACGGCGCCTCGACCGTTTCCGTTCCGCCCAACCGCCGCGCGACCGGCATGGTGTTCCAGAGCCACGCGCTCTGGTCGCACATGACGGTCTTCGGCAACATCGCCTTCGGCCTGAAGCTGCGGAAGCTGCCCGCCCACACGATCCGGCGCAAGGTCGCCGACGTGCTGACGCTGCTGAGCCTGGAAGGGTTGGAGCGGCGCTATCCGCGCCAGCTCTCCGGCGGCCAGCAGCAGCGCGTGGCGCTGGCGCGGAGCCTGGTGCTGGAGCCGAAGATCCTGCTGCTGGACGAGCCGTTCTCTGCTTTGGATGCGCATCTCCGGGTACGCCTCCGCGAGGAGCTGAAGGCGATCCAGCGACGGCTGCGCCAGACCACGGTCTTCGTCACCCACGACCAGGAGGAGGCGCTGACCCTGGCCGACCGGATCGCCGTCATGAACCAGGGTGCGATCGAGCAGATCGGCACGCCGGGCGCGGTCTATGAGCGGCCGGAGACTCTGTTCGTCGCCGGCTTCATCGGCACCATGAACGTCATGCCCGCCAGCATCGACGGCGAGGGGCTCAACGCCGGGCCGTTCCACCTCGCTCTCGGCGAGCGCAGGCCCGATCTGCCGGCTGCGGGCCGGCTCGATCTCGGCGCCCGGCCCGAGGATATCGAGATCGTGGCACCCGACGAGGCCGATGCGCCGGGGCTGGTCGAGCAGGTCATCGATCTCGGTCCCGTGCGCCAGGTGCTGGTCGCCTGCGACGGCGGGCGGCGCTTGAAGGCGCAGGTCGGGCGCCAGGCGCCGGTGACGCTGGGGCAGGGGGTCGGGCTCCGCCTGCAGCGCGGCCTGATCTACTCCGACGGCGCCCGGCCTGTCGAGATCGAGCCCCATGAGATGGCGTCGGTCCTGCCGTTCCGCCGCTTCGCCGGCCGGCGCCGTGTCGACGAGGCGCGGCACTAGTGCATTTGGAGCTGGATCGGCCCGACTGGTCGGCGGCCCCCTCCGAGCGCGTGGTCGAGCGCCTGACCGAGGTCCCCTTGGCCTGGCGCGAAGCGGCTTGGGCCGGGCCCAAAGACCGCGCGACGCATCGCCGTCACTTCGATCAGCTCCCGGCCCTGCGCGAGATCGAACGCGGCGGCGCTCCGGCGGCGCGAGAGGAAGCGCGCGGCGGCGTCCGCGTGCTCTTCTGGAACGTTGAGCGCCTGCGCCACAAGACGGCGATCGAGGCCACGCTCCGCACGGAGGCTCCCGATGTCGCCTTGCTCTGCGAGATCGATCGCGGCATGGCGCGCACGGGAAACATCGACTGCATGGCCGATCTCGCGGCCCGGCTCGGCCAGGGCTATGCCTATGCGGTCGAGTTCGTGGAGCTCGGCCTCGGCGATATCCGGGAGCAGCGCGACCATGCTGGCGAGACCAACGCGCGGGGCTTCCATGGCGCGGCGCTGCTCACCGACCTCGAGATCCGGCGGCCGTTCCTGGTCCGGATCGACAACCGGGGCGACTGGTTCGACGGCAGCCGGCACGAGCCGCGGATCGGCGGCACGATCGCCCTCGGCGCCCAGTTCCTGGTCGACGGCGTCCCGGTCACCATGGTCAGCGTGCATCTCGAGAGCCACGGCGATCCGGCGGAGCGCGCCGCCGATACGGGAAAGCTCCGGGCGCTGATCCAGGCCTATGACCCGAAGGCACCTGTGGTGCTGGGCGGCGATTTCAACACCTCTTCGGCGTCCCTGGCGGAGCGCTGGCAGCATCGCGCGCTATGGCTGCATCGGGTGCGCGAAGAGCCGGATCTCCTCACGCGGCCGCAGCTCTATGAACCCTTGTTCGGCGTGCTGGCTGCGGCGGGCTATGACTGGCACGGCTGCAATGTGCCCGACATACCGACGCAGCGGTTTCCCGTTGACGATCCCGGTCGGCCCCGCGCCAAGCTGGACTGGTTCTTCACCCGCGGGCTCTTGGCGGAGGATGCCGCGATCATTCCGGCGCTGCGGCCCGATGGCGGCCCGAGCTCGGATCACGATGCCCTGGCTGTGACCATTCGGCCACGGTGAAAATACCGTAATTACAATTGGATGGGTCAGTGACTTTCAATTGCGGTGCGGCCTGAGCCTGGGATTTCACACCTTGGCGTCGTTCACAGCATCGCCGCGATGATGTATAGAGGAACCGGCGGTGTCACGGCCGGTTTCCTCCCATGTCGGGGCGGTCGTGGCGGCCGTTCGGGTTTCAATTGAACTTCCCAGGGGATCCCCAATGAAGACTCTGAAGATCGCTGTCGGCCTGCTGGTGCTCGGCGCCGGGCTCGCGGCCTGCACCAACGACAAGGGCCTCTATGCCAGCGGCGACTACGACAA
>DATKNM010000451.1:0-3356 GCA_035541335.1 Binatia bacterium | reverse complement strand
GTCAGGCGCGGTCGCAGCACGCGGCAGATCCGCGCCAGCGCCTGTTCCGAAACATTGGCGAACAGCGGAACGCGGGAAACGAGCTGGCTCGCGGTCAGGCTGGTGTCCAGCTCCGGCCGCTGGTCGATGCCGGGATAGCGGTCCGCGGATTCCTCCGCCAGGGCCTGCGCGACCTCGCCGCCGATGACGCCCTGGTCTTGCAGCGCCTGGTAGCCGCGATGCTCCCAGACCCGCGCCAGGCGCTCCAGGTGCTGGCGCTGCAGCGCCTCGGCATAGCTCGGATATTGCAGCTTCAGTGCCAGCAGCGCGTCCTCCACCGCGTTCATCCGCGCGGCGTTCAAGGTGATCAGCGTTTCGGTGGCGGTCTCGCCCAGCAGCGGCCCCAGGCGGTCGCGAGCGAACGGGGTCATCTCGCCGAGCAGCCGGCGCTGGTTCACCAGCAGCTCGAAGCGCTGGGCGAGGGCGTTGGCCAGCGGCCGCTCGAAGCCGAAGCGGTTCTGCAGCGTGAGGGCAAGGCGGATCTCCGGCCCGTAGCGCAGGTTGCGCTTCCACGCCTTGGTGAAGGCCTCGTCCGCCTGCCAGCGGGCGGCCTCGGCACGGCCGCGGCGCCCGGTCGTGTCATGGGGCCGCACCGCGTCGCGCAGGCGCTGGGTGTGGGCCAGCAGCTGCTCGGCGATGCGGCGGTCGACCACCCGGGCATGCAGCAGCTCCAGGCAGCGCGCGCTCTCCCGCGCGGTCAGCACGGTGAGGCCGACCCGGAGGGTCTGGCGCCGGCCGAGCACCTCTCCCGTCTCCTCGATCTGGACGCCTTCCATGGGGGCACAGGCGGCGCGTTCGACGGCGAGGCGGGAATCGAGATCGCCGAGTACGGCGTCCACCGCCTTGCGGTCGAGCCGGCCGCGCTCCGCCGCTTCCGCCACCTGCTCGCGCACTTCCGCCAAGGTCATGACTGCGGCGCGGTCGCGGACGCCGAGCGCCACCGCCGAGAGACGGTTGAGCTGCAGCACGCGAATGAGCGGCCGCAGGGTCGTGCCGTTGACGAACAGCGTCAGCAGCACGTAGCCGGTGACTGCGGCGGCGACGAAGTCGCGGAGCCCCTCGGGCAGCGCGCTGCTCTCCGTCACCGCCAGGGCGAGAGCAAGCGAGACCGCGCCGCGCAGGCCGCCCCAGAGGATGACGGTGCGGAACCGCGCGTCGATCCTTTGCATCAGCCCGAGGCGCTCCAACACCGGCAACAGGCCGAACACCGTGACCGCGCGGGCGGCGAGGGTGGCGAGGTAGAGCAGCACGACGAGGCCGACCTCGCCCCAGGTCATGCCCTTGACGAAGCGCGGCACGAACATCGCCGCCAGCAAGAAGATGAGCGAATTGGCCCAGAATCCGATCTGGCCCCAGGCGCCTTCCAGCTGCTCGGCGGTTTCCTGGCTGAACCGGGTCCGTCGCGTGCTGCCGATGACGAGGCCGGCGGAGACGCAGGCGACCACGCCGGAAAGATGCAGGTAATGCTCGGCGACGAAGAAGGAGAGGTAGGCGAGGGCGATGGTAAGGGTGATCTCCGCCCGCGGCCAGCTGCCGAGGATCTGGAAGAGGGCGGTCGCCGCGATGCCGAGGACGATCCCGGTGACCGCGCCGCCGATCGCGCTCACCAGGAAGCCGAGGACGGCGCCGGCAGGGCTGGTCTCGCCGGGGCTGAGAATCATCGCCACCAGCATGGAGAAGAGCGCGATCGCCGCCGCGTCGTTCAGCAGCGATTCGCCCTCGACCAGGGTCAAGAGCCGCCGCGGCGCGCCGACCTCGCGGAAAATGCCGATCACCGCCGCGGGGTCGGTGGTGGCGACGATCGAGCCCAGCAGCAGGCAACCCAGGAGGCCGTAGCTGGAGACCGCCGCCAGCGAGACGCCGACCACGAGCGTGCAGATCACGACCGCGACCACCGCCATGGTGAGGATCGGCGCGATGTCGTCCATCAGCCGCCGGAGATCGACCGCGAGGGCCGCCTCGAACAGCAGCGCGGGCAGGAAGATGACGATGATCGCCTCGGAGGAGATCTCGAACTGCCGGAGCGCCGTCAGGAGATCGCTGGCGACCGCGGACTTCGCCTCCGGCTGGACCTGGATCAGCAGCCCGAGCGCCACCCCGGCGAGGGCCAGGAGCACCGAATAGGGCAGCTTCAGCTTCGCCGCCAGCGGCGGCAGCAGGCTGACGAGCCCGAGGAGGGTGACGAGGCCGAAGACGATGAGGGCGGCGGAGGTCATGCGCGCCCCGCCTCAGCCGGTCTTCGATTTCGCGACATAGACGCCGTCCCAGCCGGTGCCAGGCGGCGCGGCGCGGTATTCGGCGATGCGGGTGGCGTAGACCTCGTAGAGGCCGAGCAGCGATTCCGGTGCGACCACGCGGCAGGCGTCGAGGCCCGCTGCGGCGGCTCCCCAGTGCTGCTCGCGATAGGCCGTCAGCATTCGGTCATGTGCCGCTTTGAGCTGCACAAAGGAATTGCTGGCCGCGACCGTCTCGTCGCCGAGGCCGGTGAAGATCCGGATCGGGACCGCCTTGCCCTTGACCTTGACTTGATCGATCTCGAGCAGCGCGAATTCCGGGGCGGCGCTCGCCGTCTCCTCGCCGATTACCAGGTCGAGCTTGTAGGCGGGTGACAGCGCCTCCAGGCGCGAGGCGATGTTCACCGTGTCGCCCATGGCCGAGTAGTTGAAGGTCTGGTCCGACCCCATGTTGCCGACGCAGCAGAGCCCGGAATTGACGCCGATTCCCGCCTTGATCTTCACTTTCGTCACGCCCTTGAGTTTCGCCTCCTGCTTGAAGCGCTCATTGAGGGCCGCGAGTTCCCGGCGCATCTCGAAAGCGGCGCGGATCGCCTCCCGGCCGTGGGAGGCGACGTCGATCGGGGCGTTCCAGAACGCCATGATGCAGTCGCCGATATACTTGTCGATCGTGCCCTTGTGCTTCTGGATGACGGTGGTCATCGGCGTCAGGAAAGAGTTGATGACCCGGGTCAGCTCCTCCGGATTGAGGCCTTCCGACATCTTGGTGAAGCCGCGGATGTCGGTGAACATGACGGTCAGCTCGCGGATCTCGCCGCCGAGCTTCAGCCGCTCCGGATGCTGCGCCAGCTGGTCCACCAGCACCGGCGAGAGATAGCGCTGGAAGGCGCCGCGCACATGCCGCTTCTCGCGCTCGGTGCGGACGAAGGCGACCGTCGAGCTCGCCATGACCAGGATGACCGCCGTCCCGGCGGGATAGAGCGGATCGACCAGCAGGCGCTGATGCTGGAACAGCCAGAGGCTGCCGCCGAAGGCGACGACGACGGCGATCCCGGCCACCAAGAGGCCCGAAAGCGCGCCGGC
>DATKNM010000450.1:0-2669 GCA_035541335.1 Binatia bacterium | reverse complement strand
CCGGAACCGTTATAGGCGATGACCTTTCCCGCGCCCTTCGGCGCATAGAGCATGAAGCCGTCGCCGCCGATCCCGGTCGATTGCGGCTCGACCACGGCGAGGACAGCCGCTGCGGCGACGGCGGCGTCGATCGCATTGCCGCCGGCCTTCAGCACGTCGATGGCGACGCCGGTCGCCAGTGGATGCGAGGTCGCGGCTGCCGCTTCGGTCACCCGCAAGGGCGAGCGGCCGGGAAACTGGAAATCACGCATGATCGGAGAAACTCCCTGGTGAGGTCTTGCTATTCCGCGGCGGCCGCGGTCGATCCGAGCAGGCCGTCGCGCACCGCCTCGACGTGCCGCCGCATCACGCTCTCCGCACGGTTCGGATCGCGCGCGGCGATGGCATCGACATAGGCGCGATGATGGGCGCAATATGCGGCGTGGCGCTCCGGCGTCAGTGCGGCCTGGCGCAAAGCGCTCCACCGCGCCTGGCTGCGCATCGCGTTGAAGGCGTCGAAGATGGAGAGCAGCAGGCCGTTATGCGCCGCTTCGGCCACGGCGCGGTGCAGCCGGCCGTCCCAGAGCTCCCAGGTCTTCGCGTCGCGCGCCGCCTCGCTCTTCTCCAGGAGGCGCTGCATCTGCCCGATCTCGGCCTCGCTCGCGCGCAGGGCCGCGAGCCGCGCCAGCAACGGCTCCACCAGGAGCCGGGTCTCCAGGACCTCGCTCGGGCTGGTCCGCGCGCTGATCAGGCTCAAGGCCGCCGGCTCCGGCGCCGGACGGCTGCCGACGAAGGTGCCCTGGCCGACATGGCGCCAGATTCTGCCCTCGGCCTCGAGAACCTCCAGCCCTTCCCTGAGCGCGCTGCGGCCCAAGTCCAGCAAGGTGCAGAGCTCGCGCTCCGGAGGCAGCCGGCTGCCCGGCGGATAATCCGGACCCTGCAGGAGGTCCGAGAGTTTGTTCAGGGCGCGCTCGCGTCGGCTCATAGCTGAAACCATTTCTATATTGGCTTCATTCTAACGGGCAATTGTTGACACCACATCCGTCCACATGCAAGCGTGGGCCGCAAAAACCAATCGAAACCAATACATATTGGTTTCAAAAATGCACCGGGAGGACAAAATGACGGGACCACGTTTCACCGAACGTATCGCGCCGGCCCTGCTGGCGGCGGCCTTGTCGGCGGCCGCTCTGAGCAGCGCCGAGGCCCAGGACGTCAAGGCGCCGGCATCGGTCGCCCAGGCCGGCAAGATCGTCTACTGCTCCGACATTTCCGGCCCGCCCCTCGGCTATTTCGACGAGAACAACCAGCCGGTCGGCTCCGACATCGATCTCGGCAAGGAGATCGCGAAGCGCATGGGCGTGACGGCGGAGTTCGCCAACACGCCGTTCGACGGCATCATCCCGGCGCTCCAGGCCAAGCATTGCGACGCGATCCTGTCGCAGCTGTTCGACAAGCCGGCCCGCCGCGAAGTGGTCGATTTCGTGGACTACATGTATTCCAGCCAGGCGTTGCTGGTGGACAAGGGCAACCCCAAGAAGATCATGAGCCTGGACGACCTCTCGGGCGTGAAGATCGCCGCCGAGAACGGCACCACGATCCAGAGCCTGGTCGAGGACCAGAACAAGAAGTTCCAGGCCGCCGGCAAGCCGCCGGCCGATCTCGTCATCTTCCCGAAGGATACCGACGCCCTGCAAGCGCTGCAGATTCACCAAGTCGACGTCTATGGCACGACCCTGGAAAGCGCCGGCTACTACATCCTGAAGGCGCCCGACGTCTTCGAGGTCGCGGGCGGCCCCTTCTCCAAGATCCTGACGGGCATCGCCACCCGGAAGGGCGAGACCGAGATGCACGACGCGATCCAGAAGGCCTTCGACGCCATCAAGGCCGACGGCACGCACCTTGCGATCCTGAAAAAGTACCACATGGAGGCGGACGCGCTCTAAAGTCCCGCCATGCAATTCAGCTGGGACTTCTTCTCGCAGCATCTGTTCGAGCCGAGCTCGTTCTTCCTGCACGGGCTCTGGCTCACCCTCTGCATCAGCGTGATCTCCCAGAGCATCGGCACCACCATTGGCGTCGCCGGTGCTCTGGGCACGCAATCGCGCTTCCGCATCATCCGTGCATTGGTCGCTTTCTACACCTGGATATTCCGCGGCACGCCGCTGCTGGTACAGATCGTCTTCATCTATACCGCCCTCGCCGCGGCCGGCATCTTCCGCTTCGATGACATCAACCTCGGCTTCGTGGTCATCCCCGGCAACATCCAGGCGGGGATCGTGGCGTTGAGCCTCAACGAGGGCGCCTACATGACCGAGATCGTGCGGGCCGGCATCCTCGCGGTCGATCACGGCCAGACCGAGGCGGCGAAGTCACTGGGCATGACCTACTTCAAGCTGATGCGTCGCATCATCCTGCCCCAGGCGGTTCGCGTGATCATCCCGCCTCTGGGCAATGAGTTCAATGCCATGCTGAAGAACACCACCTTGCTCAGCGTGATCGGCGTCCCGGAGATGATGCAGGTAACGGGAACGCAGGTCTCGGCCACTTTCCGGGCCTTCGAGCTCTACGGCGTCGTCGCCCTCTATTACCTCCTGCTCACCACGCTCTGGGGCTTCGTGCAGCGCGCGATCGACCGGCGCTTCGGCACGGCAGGACAGGGCGTGGTGGCACGCGAAAGCATGGTCGGT
>DATKNM010000449.1:0-5892 GCA_035541335.1 Binatia bacterium | reverse complement strand
GAGGTTGAGCACGCCGTCCTTCAACTGGGCGACCAGCTTGGTGCCGTCGATCGCCTTCCCCTGATAGGCGATCTGCTCGACAGTCGCGGTGACATTGGCGGTGATCCCGCCGGGCAGGCTGAAGGCCGCCGCGGACTTGGGAGCGGCGCCCCCGCCGGATGCAGTCGCTTGCGCGGCGGGCGCGGTCTCGGCCTTGCCGGCAGGCATCAGCTTGTCGAGATCGATCCGCCCGACCGCCAGGTTCGCATCGACGGCAGTGCCGGCGCCGTACTTGGCACCGACCGCACCCTGCGCGCTGATGTCGCCGAGACTGAGGGTGAGATTCTTGATGTCGGCGGCACTCTGGCCGGCCGTAACGTCACCATCGAGGGCGAACGGCCGCTGCAGGGCCGGCGGCTGCGCCGATGCGGCGCCGCCCGAGAGCGCCGCCATCAGCTCGGCGACATTCTCGGCCTTGGCGGAGACCTTGCCGGTGACGATCGGCTTGCTCGCATCGCTGGCAGCCGAAGGATCGGCCTGGCCCGAGAAGCCGAAGCTGCCTTTGGTCTCGCCGACGGTGAGGGCGAGATCGACCGGAAGCGGCTGGGCCGGATCCATCCGCCCCGCCTTCACGGTGAAGCCGAGCGGCAGGTTCATGGCGACGAGGCTGCCCTTGGCGTCGAACGGCCCCTTGAGGCTGCCGAGCGAGAGGTCAACGTTCAGCTTCTCGATCTTCTGCTCCGAACCACTGGAGAGATCGCGATAGATGAACGTGCCGTCCTCGACCGAGGCGCCGTCGATCTGCACGTCCCAGCCGCCGGCCGAGACCGTGGCTTGCGATGACGGCTCCGTGGTCGGCGCCGTTGGCGCGGCGCTGCCGCCGGCTGGCGTGATCTGCCAGTTGCCGCTGCCGTCCTTCAGCTTCTCCAGCACGATCGTCGGCTTGCTGAGGACGATGCTCGTGATCTCCGCCTTGTGGGAGAGCAGCGGCATCAGCGCGACCTTGACGGTCGCGGATTCGATCTCCGCCATGTTGGGCGCGGTGCCCCCGGGCGCGTTGCCGAACTTGATTCCGGATACCGAGACCGAAGGCAGCGGCAGGAGGGAGAGCGAGATCGACCCTTCGATCTTCAGATCCCGTCCGGTCGCGTCCTTCGCCTTGGCTTCAATCATGCCCTTGTAGTCGTTCAGGTTCACAAAGAAGGGGGCGATCAGCGCCGCCGCGATCACCAGGATCACGATGCCGCCGATGATATAGGCCAGTTTCCTCATGATCGCGCCCTCCGCCCTTTCTTATTCCGGCCGGTCCGAGCGCTTCTCGCTGCCCAGCGCCCGCCGGCCTCTACGCTGCGCACACCCGACTTCTTGCGCGCCGCGCACGCTTCAACGCATTATCACCAAAGGAAAGAATGCCCGGCAAGGCATTCCCGCCGCCGAATCGGTGAAATATCCGCGAGGCTCGCCCCGAGAGGATCGCCATGGCCGAAATCGTCAACCTGAACAAGGCACGCAAGGCGAAGACGCGCGCAGAAGAAGCGGTCCGCGCTGACTCAAATCGGGTCAAATACGGCCGAACCAAGGCGGAAAAGGAAAACGATCGCCGCACCGAAGAACGCCGCGAACAGTTGCACCGTGGCCACAGGCTGGACGAGGACGAAGAGCGCTGATTCGGCTGCGGCGAGGCGAGGACAATTCGGCACCGCCTCCAGCCGCGGCAAGCCCCTTACCCCCCGCCCTCTCCCTCCGGGAGAGGGGGCTTGATCGAGCCACGTTTTAAAGTGCTGAGGACCTGCTCGAGTACACCCTCGATGTTCGACAGTACATCGTTGTTCCAGAACCGGATCACGCGATAGCCGTGGCTCGCGATGTAGGCAGTTCGGATCTCATCCTTGCGGCGATCGCGATCATGCTGACCCCCATCGACCTCGATGACAAGCCCTGCTTCTAGGCAGAAGAAGTCCACAATGTACCGCCCCATCGGCACCTGCCGCCGGAACTTCCATCCCTCGAATCTCCGACCCCTCAGATGCTTCCACAGCGCCAGTTCGGCATCCGTCGACTGTCGACGGAGACGCCGCGCCCGAGAAACTCGCTTGTGATAGTCGGGCAGATCCATTCAGACTCCATCGTAACGAGTTCGCACGAAGCCCCCTCTCCCGCAGGGAGAGAGCGGGGGGTGAGGGTCTGGACGCTGCCTGAGGCGGGGCAGAGCTAACTCTGGCCGATCAGCTCTGCCCGATCAGTTCCAGCCACGCATCTTCGCTGAGCGTCTTCACGCCGAGTTCGGCCGCCTTCTTTGCCTTGGAGCCCGCGTCGGCGCCGACGATCAGGTAATCGGTCTTGGCCGAGACCGAGCCCGCGACCTTGGCGCCGAGGCTTTCCGCTCGGGCCTTCGCCTCGTTGCGGGTCATCTTTTCGAGGGTGCCGGTGAAGACCACGGTCTTACCGGCGATCGGGCTGTCGGCGGTGGCGAGCGGGACGAACTTCTCGATCGTGACCTCGTCCTCGAGCTCGTCGATCACCTTGGTGTTGTGCTTCTCGGCGAAGAACGCAGTCAGGTCATCGACCACCGAAGGACCGATGCCGTCGATCTCGTCGAGATCCTGGCGCTCCTGGCTGCCGACGGTGTTCGCCGCCACCATGGCGATGCGGAACGCCTTGAAGTCGAGATAATGCTTGGCCAGCAATCGCGCCGTGACCTCGCCGACCTGGGGAATGCCCAGGGAATAGATGAAGCGGTCGAGCGCGACCGTGCGGCGGGCCTCGACGGCATCCAGCAACTTCTGCACCGAGGCCTCGCCCCAGCCCTCGCGCTCCATCAGCGCAGCGCGATGCCGCTCGAGCCTGAAGATGTCGGCCGGCGACTTCAGCCACTTCAGCTCCCAGAACTCCTTGATGGTTTTGTCGCCGAAGCCGTCGATGTCGAAGGCGCCGCGGCCGACGAAGTGGCGCAGTCGCTCGGTCGCCTGGTTGGCGCAGATCAGGCCGCCGACGCAGCGTCGGGCCGCCTCGCCCTCCTCGCGGATGGCGTGACTGCCGCAGACCGGACAGCGATCGGGCATCTGGAAGGGCTTGCCGCGGCCCTTGCGGTCGGCGTCGACCACCTCGACGATCTGCGGTATGACATCGCCGGCGCGCTGCACCACGACCTTGTCGCCGACCCGGATGTCCTTGCGCGCCACCTCGTCCTCGTTGTGCAGCGAGGCACGGGAAACCATGACGCCGCCGACATTGACCGGCTCCAGCATGGCGATCGGCGTCAGCACGCCGGTGCGGCCCACCGAGATGAAGATGTCGTTCAAGGTCGTGATCGCCCGTTCGGCGGCAAACTTGTGGGCGATCGCCCAGCGCGGCGCGCGACCGACGAAGCCGAGGCGCTCCTGCAGCACCAGGTCGTCCACCTTGTAGACCACGCCGTCGATGTCGTAGTCGAGATCGGCGCGGTCCGCGGCCATCTTGTCGTAGAACTTCATCACGCCGTCGAGATCATGGGCATGGCTGTTGAGGGTGTTGGTGGCGAAGCCCCATTGCTTCAACTGGGCGAGCAGGTCGGTGTGGGTCTTCGGCCAGTCGAAGCCTTCCGCATGCCCGAAGGCATAGGCGTAGAAACGCAAGGGGCGCGACCTGGTGATGCCCGGGTCCATCTGCCGGACGGAGCCCGCCGCGGCGTTGCGCGGGTTCATGAAGGCCGCCTCGCCCTGCTTCTCGCGCTCGGCGTTCATCTTCAGGAACCCGGCCTTGGTCATGAAGACCTCGCCGCGGACCTCGACCACCTTCGGCGCCTTGCCCTTAAGCTTATGGGGCACGTCCGCGATCTGCCGCAGGTTCTGGGTGATGTCCTCGCCGACGGCGCCGTCGCCGCGGGTCGCACCGACCGTCAATTCGCCGTTCTCGTAGCGGAGATTGGCGGAGAGCCCGTCCATCTTCGGTTCGAGCGCCAGCGGAATAGCGGTCTCGGGCTTCAGCCCGAGGAAGCGGCGGATCTTACCCAGAAAGTCCTCGACGTCCTCCCGGCTGAAGGCGTTGTCCAGCGAGAGCATCGGCTCGAGGTGCTTCACCTTGGCAAAGCCGCCGGCCGGCGCGGCGCCGACCTTCTCGGTCGGTGAATCCTCCCGCTTCAGCTCCGGAAAGCGCTTCTCGATCGCCTCGTTGCGGCGGACCAGCGCATCGAACGCGGCATCGGAGATCTCCGGCGCGTCCTTCTGGAAATAGAGCTTCCGGTGATGCTCGATCTCCTTGGCGAGACGATCGAGCTCCTTCTTCGCCGCGGCGTCGGTCAGCTCCGCCACGGGGACCGGTTTCGCCTTCGCAGCGCTCATGCCGCCCCCACCAGCAGCTTGTCGGCGGCCGCGCGGGCCTCGTCGGTGACGACGGCGCCGGAGAGCATGCGGGCGATCTCCTCGCGCCGCGCGGCATCGTCGAGCGGAGTCGCGGCGGTAGCGATCTTGCCCTTGGCGGTCTTCTTCTCGACCCGGAGATGATGGTGCGCCAGCGCCGCGACTTGCGGCGAATGGGTGATGACCAGGACCTGCACCTTCTTCGCAAGCCGTCGCAGGCGCTCGCCCACCGCAGCGGCGGTCGCGCCGCCGATGCCAGAATCGACCTCGTCGAAGACCAGGGTCGGCACCGGCTGGTTCGCGGCCAAAGTTACTTTCAGGGCGAGCATGAAGCGCGCAAGCTCGCCGCCGGAGGCGATGCGGTTGATCGGACCAGGTGCCGCGCCGGGATTCGTCGCGACCTGGAATTGCACACGATCCCAGCCGCCCTCGCCCCAATCCGCCTCGGCCAGGCTCTCGAGCCGGGTGCCGAACCGCGCCTTCTCGAGCTTCAGCGGCGGCAGTTCCTTGTTGACCGCGGCGTCCATCGCCTTCGCGGCCTTGGCGCGCGCGGCGCTCAAGGCTTCCGCGGCGGCGCGGTATTCGGCGCGGGTGGCCTCGGCCGCCTTCTTCAAGGCGCCGAGATCGGCACTGCGGCCCTCGATCAGCGCCAGCCGCCGCTTCAGGTCATCGAGCAGGTCGGACAATCCGGTGACGGGCACGCGGTGCTTGCGGGCGAGCTCGCGCAGCAGATTGAGGCGATCGTCCAGCTTCTCCAGCCGGTTGGGATCGGCGTCGAGATCGGCGGCCAGGCGCTGCAGTCCGGAGATCGCTTCGGCGAGCTCAGCCGCCGCGCGGTCGAGCGCGCCCAGCACTGGCTCGAATCCCGGCCCCGCCTTGTCGGCAAGGCGCTGCAGGCGACGGCTGGCGTTGGCGAGGCCGCGGTCGGCGCCCCGCTCGCCGGCGAGTTCGCCATGGGCGCCCTCAATCGCCTCCAGCAGCTGCTCGCGGTTCATCAGCGTCTGGCGTTCCGCCGCGAGCCGGGTCTCCTCGTCGGGCTGCGGATCGGCAAGCTCCAGTTCGCCCGCCGCATGGCGCAGATAGTCCTCGTCGGCACGCGCCTTCTCGAGCTCTGCGTTCGCCGTCTCCAGGGCCGCGCTCGCCTCGCGCCAGGCGCGATGCGCATCTCGGGTCCGCTCCCCGAGGCGCTCGAGCCCGCCGAACGCGTCGAGGTGCGCGCGGTGAGTCGCGGGATCGAGGAGCCCGTGCACCTCGAACTGCCCCTCGATCTCGATCAGGCTCTCGCCCAGCCGCCGCAGCAAGGCGACGCTGACCGGCTGGTCGTTGACGAAGGCGCGCGACTTCCCGTCGGCGCCGATCTGCCGCCGCAGCAGCAGCACGTCGCCGCGCTCGATCCCCTGCTCGTCCAGCAAGGCGTGCGCGGGATGGTCGTCAAGGACATTGAACTCCGCGGTCGCGACCGCCTGTGTGGCGCCGCTCCGCACCAGCCCGCCTTCGGCACGGGCGCCCAACGCCAAGCCGAGTGCGTCCAGCAGGATCGACTTGCCGGCGCCGGTCTCTCCGGTCAGCGCCGTCA
>DATKNM010000448.1:0-3000 GCA_035541335.1 Binatia bacterium | reverse complement strand
ACCGGCTTGCCGTCGGCGCCCGGTCCCAGCACCAGGTGCAGGTCGCGGGCGTGGAAGCGGTAAGTGATCGCACCGTCCGCGGCGTTGAGGGTCGCGTGCTCGCCGCCGACGGTCCAGTCGCCGCTGAGGCTCCATTGGTTGAGCTGCGGCGCGCCCGGCTGATAGACGTGGGACTTGTCGCCGTCGGCGCCGCCGGGGGAGACGAAGTTCTCGGCGCGGTTATAGCCGATATAGGTCTCCGGCGACTGGATGTCGTCCATGTCGGGCGCCGCCTCCGCGCCGGTCGCACTCACCCGGACCAGGTCCTTCGCGGCGGTGCCGTGGCCGGCTTCGGCCAGCAGCGCCTGGATCACGCGCTCGGATTCGTCGTAGTCGCCCTCGCCGAAATGATGATGGCGGATCCGGCCCTGGGCATCGATGAAATAGTGCGCCGGCCAGTAGTCGTTGTCGAAGGCGCGCCAGAGCGCGTAGTTGTTGTCGATCGCGACCGGATACGCGACCTTCAAATCGCCGACCGCCTTCTTCACGTTGCCGATATCCTTCTCGAAGGCGAATTCCGGCGCATGGATGCCGATCACGACGAGCCCCTGGTCCTTGTACTTCGCCGCCCAGGCCTCCGTGTAGGGGAGCGTCCGCAGACAGTTGATGCAGGAATAGGTCCAGAAATCGACCAGCACCACCTTGCCCTTCAGCGCGGCGGCGGTGAGCGGCGGAGAATTCAGCCATTCCACCGCACCGGAGAGGTCGGGCAGCGCGCCTTCAACCGGCAGGTCAGCCGCGGGATCGGGCGTCGCGGGCTTGGCCGACATCATCATCGTGTTGTTGGCTTGCATCATGCTGTTGTTGGAGGAGGGCTGACCGCCGGCCTGCTTCGGCGCCTCCATCGGCGCCGGGTGCAGCTTGTCGAGCAGGCCCTGCTCCAGCGCGGTCGTGCTCGCAGTCGAGATTCGCGTGAGAAACCCGGCATCGGCCCCGAGCGCGATCGCGACCACCGCGACCAGCACTGCGGCGCCGAGGCCGCGCCGGATCCATTCGCCGGCATGGAGCGAGCGCTTCATCGCTGCGAACACGCGCCCGCCTGCGAGGAGCGCCAGCGCCAGCGAGGTCGCAGCGCCGGCCGCATAGGCTGCCAGCAGCAGCGAGGTCTGCGCGTTCGCGCCGTTGAGCGCGGCGCCGGTCAGGATCAGGCCGAGGATCGGCCCGGCGCAGGGCGCCCAAAGGAGGCCGGTGGCGATGCCGAGCAGGAAGGAGGGCAGGATCGCGCCGCGTTCGTCGCCGCTTTCGGCGGAATTCGAGAGTCGCGATCCCAGCGCGACCAGCGGCCGTGTCAGCCGGTCGGCGAACGAAGGAATCAGCAATGTGAGGCCGAAGAGGGCGAGGAGCACCAGTGCCGCCCAGCGTCCGTACTGGTTGGCCGCGACCGCCCAGCCGCCGCCGACCGCAGCCAAGGTGGCGACCAGGGCGAAGGTCAGCGCCATGCCGACCAGCAGCGGCAGGCCGGCGCGCAGGAACGGCCGGTCGGCGCGGGCGAACACGAAGGGCAGCACCGGCAGGATGCAGGGGCTGACGATGGTGAGCACGCCGCCGAAATAGGCCAGCAGATAAAGGATCATGATCGAACCGTGTTGTTGCGTTCAGGCGGCGGGCGTGAAAGTCAAAGCGACGCCGTTCATGCAATAGCGCAATCCCGTCGGCGCCGGCCCGTCGTCGAAGACATGGCCGAGATGCCCGCCGCAGCGCCGGCAATGCACCGCGGTGCGGACCATGCCGAAGCTGGTGTCACTGGTCTCGCCGACCGCGTTCGGCAACGGCTGCCAGAAGCTCGGCCAGCCGGTGCCGCTGTCGAACTTGGTGTCCGAGGCGAAAAGGTCAAGGTGACAGCCGGCACAGCCGAAGATGCCCTTCCGCGCCTCGTGGAGCAGCGGGCTGGTGAACGGCGCCTCGGTGGCGGCCTCGCGCAACACGGCGAATTGATCGTCGGTCAGGAGCTTGTGCCATTCCTCGTCGGTATGGGTCACCTCAAAGGCCTCGTCGGCCCGGGGCGCGCCCAGCCAGAAGTGCCGGCCTGCACTGAGGGCAACAGCGCCCAGGGCACAGCCGGTCAGAAGCGAACGCCTGGTGAGCATGGGAATCGGCCCTTCGGATGGGGAACGTCGGAGACCTGGAACAGTTCGCCCATTTGGGTCGTCCGGTTTCGCTATATCAACCTGGGAATATCGCCGCTCACGCGGCTGTGATGCCGGGAACCGCCGGGGAGCATATTGAATTCACGGAAACTGCCCCATTCTTGGGGCCGTCCTTGAAACGAGGGAGGCGAGCATGACCGTGAACCAGGCCATCATCGATCTCTATGACCGTTTCACCCATGGGGGTATGAGCCGGCGTCGCTTCCTCGACCGGCTGGCGGTGCTGGCCGGCGGCACCGCGGCCGCCAATGCGGCCCTTCTGTTGCTGCAGAACAACTACGCCCTGGCCGAGACCGTGCCGGAGAGCGATCCCCGCATCAGGACCGAGACCGTGTCGATCCCGGCAGGCGATGCCACTATCGCTGCTTATGTCGCCAAGCCCGCAACCGGCGACAAATTCCCGACCGTGATCGTGATCCACGAAAATCGTGGCCTCAACCCGCACATCAAGGACGTGACGCGGCGGCTCGGCGTTGCCGGCTTCCTCGCCTGCGGCGTCGATCTCCTGAGTGCGCAAGGCGGGACACCCACCGACGAGGACAAGGCCCGCGACATGATCGGCACCTTGAAGCCCGACCAGGTCGTCGGCTGGCTGCGCACCGTCGTGGCGAATTTACGGGCGCGGCCCGATTCCAACGGCAAGGTCGGCGTGGTCGGCTTCTGCTGGGGCGGCGGCGCGGTCAACAATCTCGCCGTCGCCGAGCCGACCCTGAACGCGGCCGTCGCCTATTACGGCAAGCAGCCGGATGCCGCGAAGGTGCCCTCGATCCAGGCGCCGCTGCTGCTCCATTACGGCGGCCTCGACCAGGGCATC
>DATKNM010000447.1:0-3333 GCA_035541335.1 Binatia bacterium | reverse complement strand
GGTGGCGGTGTTCCGCACCGTGAAGTCGCTGGACGACACCGTGAAGCAATTGCGCCTGGCGCAGATCGAGGCCGATTTCCGCTGCTTCTAGCACCGGCCCGGTCAGCTCGCCGCCGGGACCAGCCAGACGTTCTCGAACTTGCGGCCGTTGGAATCGGTCGCCTTCACCCGCAGCACGCCCTGCGTCTTCGGCTTCAGCCAGAAATCGATCGCCGGATTCTCGCTCAGGGAGATGTTCCCCTCGATCGACAGGATCTCCTTGCCGTCATGGGTGATGTCGACGTTCTGCACGAAATCCGCCGGGATGTAATACCGGGTCACCTGGTCCATTTGCATGCCGGTGAAGTTCGGATGCCGGATCAGCAGCTCCAGCTTCGACGGCGCCGCGACCGCCGCCTGCTTCGGGATCTTGAGTTTCATCTCGCCGATTCCCTCAGCTGCAGCCTCCGGATTCTTGCTGGCGGGCGCCGAGCATCCGCCGGCCGCCTTCACGAAGACCGCCGCCGCGAACAGGCGGCCGTCGGTCGTCTCCACCAGCGCGTGGACATTGGTGTATTCGTTGACCCGTACCCGCGTCGCGATCGAGGGATCGGCGGTATCGGCCGGATAGTGGAACACCGCCGCGACCGGCGCCGGGTTCTTGTCGATCACCAGGGTCATGGTCTTCACCGCGATGCCTTGCATCTTTGCCGCGTCGAAATCGATCGAGACCGGCACGACCGCCGCGTCATAGGCCCGTTCCGGCGCGGTGATGTGGATGAATCCGGCGCCCTCGGTGACGGCCTTGCCGGGATAGAGCGCCGCCTCGAGGTCCGGCCAAGGGTCGGTGTCGTCGGCCCGCGCCGCCGCACCGGCGATCGACCCCGCGAGCAAGACCGCGATCGGCGTCAGGCGCATCATTCGCTCGAACATGCCCCTTCTCCTCTCTATTCCCACTCCAGCTCAGTATAGGCCGCGGTCACATTGCGTGCATTGTAGGAATCGAAGAGCAGCCATCGGCTGCGTTCCGACAACCCGACTTTCGTCGTGGCATCGGTCAGGCTCCCCCCGTCCTTCAACAGCTGCCGCGTTTCCACGACCAAGGTCTGTAGATAGCGCTGCTCGTCGTCCAACGCCGCCGGCCACGGCGCGGAGATCGGTCCGTGACCGGGGATCACGCGCCGCGCCTCGACCTGCCGAAGGGCCGCAATCGCTTTCAGCCAGCCGAGGATCGAGCCGTCGATCGCCGGCACCCGTTCCAGGAAGACGAGATCGCCGGCCCAGAGCGTCCCGGTCTTTTCGTCCAGCACCGTAAGATCGCTGTCGGTATGAGCCGGCGGATAGGCCGTCAGGTCCAGTCGCCGATGGCCGAGGTCGATGCTCTCCTTCGCCGCGACCAGATGGTCGGGAATGACGATGGCGTCCTTCACGGCATCGGGACCGAGTACCGCAGCGAGATTGGCGAGATAGGTTTCTCGACGCGCTGCGAGAGCGCGCGGCAGGTTGGCATGGGCGATGAAGATCGTGCCGGGACTGCGGAAGGCGGCATTGCCCATCACGTGGTCGGGATGGAAATGCGTATTGATCACATACCGCACCGGCAGAGTCGTCACCTGCCGGACGGCGGCGAGCAGCGCCCTGCCCTCCGCCGGACTGCCGCCGCTGTCGATCACCGCCACCGCCGCATCGCCGACCACGAATCCGATATTGGCGATGCCGCCCTGGTTGGCGACGGTCGCCTCCTCATGGACGCCCTGGTGCACGAAGACGCCGGGGGCCACCGCGGCCACGGAGAGTGGCGCCACGGCCGCCGCCGGCGATACGGCCGCCCATGTCAGCAAGGCGACAAGGAACATGGCCCGGGCGAGAACATTGTGCATGTTCCGCCAGGGTCGATCCGCGCGCCCGCGCCGTCAACGGCCGTTGCGGTCGTCGGGCTCGTACTTTAGTCGGAGCCGCGGGGACGGCACTTGCCCGTGCTCCGGCCGGTTTTTAATGTTCCAGCGACAGTCCGCATCCGCTGATGACCGAGCGGCTTCGCCACAACGATCCAGGAGAGTTTCTCGATGCGACATCCTCCAGCATCCGTCGCCGTCGGTCTCGCGGCCTGCGCCGCCTTCGGCCTGCTCACGGCCGCCGCGGTCCAGGCGCAAGATGCGGGCGATCCCGCCAAGGGCAAGACGGTCTTCGCCCGCTGTGCCGTATGCCACTCGCTCGAGGCCGGGCAGAACAAGGTCGGTCCGTCGCTCCACGGCATCATCGGCCGGCACTCCGGATCGATCGACAGCTTCACCTATTCGAACGCGATGAAGAACAGCAACCTGACCTGGGATGAGGCGACGCTGGACAAATACCTCACCAACCCGAAGGCACTGGTGCCGGGCAACAAGATGGCGTTCCCCGGCCTGCCGAAACCGGAGGACCGTGCCAACGTGATCGCCTATCTGAAGCAAGCCTCCGGGTCCTGACCGATGCGCGGCCTGCGGCAAAAGAATCTCGCCGTTTTCGTCGGATTCTGCCTCGCCGCGGGCTTGCTGATCGCGAACGGCGCGCCGGCGGAGACCACCGCCACGCTCAACATCCCGATCGGCTATCTCTCCGAAGCGATACCGGACCCCGAGCCTCTCTCCCTGGTCGAGCCCGAGGCGCCGGACAAGGGCCTGCCCGGCGCGCGGCTCGGCATCGAGGACGACAACACAACCGGCAAGTTCCTGCATCAGAACTACACGCTGACGGAAAAGATCGTCCCCGCGGGCGGCGACCTGCATCAGGCGGCGGTTGACCTTGCCGGGGCCGGGGTGAAGCTGGTCATCGCCTCGCTGACCGACTCCCGTCTGCTGCAACTCGCCGACGACCCGGCGATGAAGGATGCGGTCATCCTCAACATCAAGGCTGAGGACGATCACCTCCGCGTCGCCGACTGCCGACCCAACGTCTTCCACATGATCCCCGACCGCGCGATGAAGGCGGACGCGCTGGCGCAATATCTGGTCACGAAACAATGGATGCGCTGGGTCCTGGTCTCCGGCGTCCATCCCGAGGACAAGGCGTTCGCCGATGCGATCCGCCGCGCCGCCAAACGCTTCGGCGGCAAGATCGTCGAGGAGCGCACCTACGCTTTCGCCGAAGGCTCGCGGCGCAGCGACACCGGCGAGCAGCAGGTCCGCAAGCAGATGACCCAGCTGACGCAGCGCCTGCCGGATTACGACGTGATGATCGTCGCCGACGAGAGCGAGGTGTTCGGCGAGTACCTGCCCTATCGGCTCTGGGATCCGCGGCCGGTGGTCGGCACCCAGGGGCTGGTGCCGACCGCCTGGCATCGCAGCCAGGAGCAATGGGGCGGCACCCAGTTGC
>DATKNM010000446.1:0-3888 GCA_035541335.1 Binatia bacterium | reverse complement strand
GACGGCAAGGGCGGCGAAAAGTTCCAGCGAGCGCGCCTGCACCGCCGGGTCTTCGCAGTGCTCGTGGGGCAGGTAGAAGAACCGCCGCCACGGGAAGGCAAAGCCGCGGTCGAAGCCGGCGGCGATCGCCCGCTCGGCGATCTCGATCGCCCGCGCATCGCCGGCGAAGGCGTGCGGTTTGCCGCGATGGATGTTGCGGGCCATCTGGTCGAGCAGGATCAACAATGCCAGCGTGCAGCGTGCGTCGCCGCACCAGTCGTCGAAGGCGCCGGCCTGCGCCGCCGCGATGGCGGCGCCGAACCGCGCGCGGATCTCTTCGTCGAAGGCAGGATCCTTCTCGAACCAGAGCGACCGCGCGCGGTCGGAGAACCAGAAGTCGAGCACGGCCTCCGGCGTGACGGAGGCTTCCGTCACGCCGCCTGGTTCGCATTGGCGACGCGGGCGATCGCCGGGCGGGCCGCCACGAGATCCGCGAGCCGCTTCACGCCGGGGAACTTCGCGTAGGTGTCCGGGCAGCATTCCTGCCACTGCGAGAGCATGTAGCAGAAGGTGTCCGCCGCCGAGAACCGGTCGCCGAGCAGAAAGGGACCGTTGGCCTGGAGATGCGCGTCGATGCGCTGCCAGATCACCGCGATCGACTCCGCGGCCTTGGCGGAGACGGCATCCGTGCCGCCCGCCGCCGCGGTGTGGCGGTCGGGATAGTAGTATTCGAGCATGGTCGCCTGCAGCGTGTTGCTGAGATGCATGAGCCACATGTAGTGATGGCCGCGCGCGAGCTCGTCGGGCGCCGGGGCGAGCTTCGCCTCGGGGTGACGGTCGGCGATCAGCATGCAGATCGCCGCCGCCTCGGTCATGAGGAAAGAGCCGTCGATCGTCAGGGTCGGGATCTTCCCCGCCGGATTGATCTTCAGATACTCCGCCGACTGATGCTGTTTCTTCGACATGTCGACCAGCTTCAGCGTGTAGGGCGCGCCGGATTCCTCGAGGCAGCAATGCGGCGCCATCGAAGCCGAGCCCGGCGACCAATAGAGCGTGTACATGGAGCGCGTTCCCTCGTTCGTTTCTTCTTGCAGCGGCGGCTTCGGCCGCGCGCTTTTCGGAGAATAGCCGTCGCCGGCGGCGGCGCGCCAGCGCGTATTCGACCAAAGTATGAGTCCAAACGCGGGATCGTGAACCGCAATCGGCTTGCGCCCCGCGTCACGCCGCAGGAAGCTGACCCAAACGGACTCGCAGTGGGAGAATCGCGACGCGATCTTTCCGCCGTCGCGACATCGATGCGTCTTTCAACCGGCTGCGCGCATGTCGGGGCAATGGCGGGAGGAACGAGCATGTCGATTCTCGACCGGGAGCACATCGTCGCACCCATGAACTACAACCGCTGGCTGGTGCCGCCGGCGGCGCTCTGCGTCCATCTCTGCATCGGCCAGGCCTACGCGTTCAGCGTGTTCAACCTGCCGATGACCAAGCTGATCGGCATCAGCGATTCGGCGCCCGATGACTGGAAGCTGACCGATCTCGGCTGGATCTTCTCGATCGCGATCGTGTTCCTCGGCCTCTCGGCGGCGCTGACCGGCACCTGGCTCGACCGGGTCGGGCCGCGGAAGGCGATGTTCACCGCCGCCTGCTGCTTCGGCGGCGGCTTCCTGATCTCCGCCTTCGGCGTCTCAGCGCACAACCTCTGGATCATCTATCTCGGCTACGGCGTCCTCGGCGGCTGCGGCCTCGGCATCGGCTACATCTCGCCGGTGAAGACCCTGATCATGTGGTTCCCGGACCGGCCCGGCATGGCGACCGGCATGGCGATCATGGGCTTCGGCGGCGGCGCCTTCATCGCCTCGCCGCTTTCGGTCTGGCTGATGCAGCACTATGCCAGCGCGACCGATGTCGGCGTGATGGCGACCTTCGTCACGCTCGGCATCATCTATTTCGTCTTCATGTCGATCGGTGCCGTCATCGTGCGGGTGCCGGCGCCGGGCTGGCGCCCCGTCGGCTACACGCCGCCGGCGCAGCCGAAGAAGCTGATGACCGACCAGACCGTGCATGTCGACCAGGCGCTGAAGACGCCGCAGTTCTACCTGCTCTGGTGGGTGCTCTGCCTCAACGTGACCGCCGGCATCGGCGTGCTCGGCCAGGCCTCGGCGATGAGCCAGGAGATGTTCCCGGGCAGGATCACGCCGGTTGCCGCGGCGAGCTTCGTCGGGCTCTTGAGCCTCTTCAACATGGCCGGCCGCTTCTTCTGGGCCTCGACCTCGGACGTGATCGGGCGGAAGAACACCTACTTCGTCTTCTTCCTGCTCGGGCTCCTGCTCTATGCCGCCGTGCCGTCGATCGCGAAGATGGGCAGCGTGCCGCTCTTCGTGCTCTGCTACGGCATCATCCTCAGCATGTATGGCGGCGGCTTCGCCACCATCCCGGCCTATCTCCGCGATATCTTCGGCGTGCAGTATGTCGGCGCGATCCACGGCCGGCTGCTGACGGCGTGGTCGGCCGCGGGCGTCTTCGGGCCGGTGCTGGTCAACTACATCCGCCAGTACCAGATCGACCAGGGCGTCGCCAAGGCCGACGCCTATACCGTCACCATGTACATCATGGCGGGGCTGCTGTTCATCGGCTTCCTGTGCAACGCGGCGATGCGGCCGGTCCACGAGCGGCATCACCTCGACGTCCAGCAGCCGGCGCAATAGGAGGCGGGCATGGAAAAGAGCTACACGCCGCAGCTGGTCCTCGCCTGGCTGCTGGTCGGGATTCCCCTGCTCTGGGGCGTCTACAAGACCGTGCTCAACGCGCTGCCTCTGTTCCAGTAGCGGCGCTGGCTACTCCGCGGCGGTGGGCTTTCTTGCCTGCCGCCGCAGCAGCACCTGCGAGATCATCAGCAGCGTCAGCGAGAACAGCATGACCGTGGTGCCGATGGCGTTGATCTCCGGCGTGACGCCGCGCCGGATCGAGGAGAAGACGTAGATCGGCAGCGTGTTCCTGGAGCCGTTGACGAAGGACGCGACCACGTAATCGTCGAAGCTGAAGGTGAAGCCGAGCAGGAAGCCGGCGATGATACCCGGCGCCAGCTGCGGCAGCGTCACCTGGCGGAAGGTGGCGAGGGGATCGGCATAGAGGTCCATCGAGGCCTCGATCAGGCTCCGGTCCATGCCGGCGATCCGCGCCCGCACGATCACGATCACCAGCGCCATCGAGAACAGGGTGTGGGCGGCGATGATCGAGTCGTAGCCCTTCGGAATCGCGATCGCGCCGACGCCGAGCCAGCCGGCGATGTTGGCGAAGGCGTCGTTGGCGCTCTGCAGCGCGATCAGGGTGGCGATGCCGATGACGATGCCGGGCACCATGATGGCGATGTAGGTCATGCCGTCGAAGACGATCCGGAGCGGCCCTCTGATCCGCTGCAGGGCGAGTGCCGCCATGGTGCCGATGACGGTCGCGATCGCCGAGGAGGTCGAGGCGACCACCAGGCTGTTCTGCAGCGCGTCGGTCATCAGGCTGTTGGTGAAGGCGCGGCCGTACCACATCACCGAGAAGCCGGTGAGGCCCGCCGCGTTGTTGCCGCTGTTGAAGCTGAAGAGGACGATCAGCGCGATCGGCGCATAGAGGAAGAGATAGGCGAAGATGGAATAGGTGCGCAGCATCGCTTCAGGTCACATCAGGGAGACGTCGCGCTGGCCGGAGCCGCGCGTCGCTTTCAAGTAGACGCTGACCGTCACCACCATGATGATGACGAGGCCCATGGCGCAGGCGGAACCGAACGGCCAGTTCAGCGACTGCAGGAAGAGATCGACGAGGGCGTTGCCGATGAAGAACACCTTGCCGCCGCCCAGCATCTGCGGAATGAGGTACTCGCCCATCAGCAGGATGAAGACCAGCATGCAGCCGGTGATGACG
>DATKNM010000445.1:0-7940 GCA_035541335.1 Binatia bacterium | reverse complement strand
GCCATGGTCGGGCCGAGGCCGCGATAGAGCTGGAGGATGTAAGGCCCGTAGACATAGACCGCGGCTTCCGAGAGGGCCATCAAGGCGAGCACCCAGAGGCCGAGGGAGACGGGGTGCCGGAGGCCGGGGAAGGCGGTCGGAAAGAGCTTGCGCAGGCTGCGCCGGTCGAGCGCGATGGCGAAGGCGATCAGGGCGACGCCGAAGAGGACGGCGAGGATGCCGAGGCGCCAGGACAATCGGTCGGCGACGGCGATCGCCATGACGCCGGTCCCGAGCACCAGGAGACGCAGCAGCGGCGCGGTCTGCCGGGTCACCTGATAGGGACGGCCGCTCAGGATCGCCCAGCCGAGTGCCATCATCGGCAGGGGCAGCATGGCCGAGCCGAAGAAGGCGAGGCGCCAGGTGCCGAGGTCGGTCAGCCAGCCGCCGATGAGCGGACCGAGAAAGACGGCAATCGCCCAGGTGACGGCCTCGACGCCGGCGACCCGCGGCACCAAGGCGTTGTCGAACAACTCGCGGACCAGGGCATAGCTCAGCGCCAGCAGCAGGCCTTCGCCTAAGCCCTGGATCGAGCGGCCGGCAAGGATGAAGCCGACACCGGGCGCCAGCGCGGCGACGATCCCGCCTAAGACCACGACCAGCCCCGCCGACATCATGGCGGTGCGGGGACCGAAGCGCGACTTCACCGGCGGCAGCATCGCGCCGCCGAGGATCGAGGTCATCAGATAGAGGCTGGTCGCCCAGCTGAGATAGGCGGCGGCATCGAGCTCCTTGACGGCGCTCGGCATCGCCGTGGTCGCCAGGTACCAGATGGTGGCATGCAGCCCGACGCCCAGATTGACCAGGACCAGCGGCGCCAGGTTGCGCCGGCGCAGCAGCACGGGCAGAGTATCCTCGGCGGCGGCGTTCACCTGAAGCGCCGCCAGCTCGTGGGTTCGTCGCAGGGCGCCTGCTCGAAGCCGATATCGCGGCGGAGATAGGGCGGCATCAGGCAGAGGTCGATCGGTTGCGGCTCCTGCCGCGGCGTCTCGGGCCGGTGTTCCGGAAGGCGGATCATCGCGAGGAGCGAAAGGAGTCGGGGCAGGGCCAGCGGCATGACGCACCTCGCGTGACGTGAAGGCCTTACGTCATAGCGTCGGTAAATTTGAAAAGCAAACACTTTTCAAATTATCCGGCCGGTGCTAGTGTTGCGGCATGAAAGCGAAGAACGAATCCCGCGGTGCGCTCCGCCTGCTGCATGCGCTCAAAGCCGCCGGGCCGCAGACGGCGGATACGCTGGGGCGCCGGCTCGGCATGACCTCGGTCGGCGCGCGCCAGCACTTGCTGCGCCTCCAGGAAGACGGGTTGGTCGCCGCCGAGGATCGCAGCGCAGGCGTCGGCCGCCCCAAGCGCATCTGGGCGCTGACCGAGGCGGGGCATGCGCGCTTTCCCGACAACCACGCCGGATTGACGGTCGAGCTCATCACCGCGATCCGCAAGGCCGGCGGCGAGGCGATGCTCGACCGCGTGATAGCAGAGCGCGAGCGAGTGGCACTCAGGAGCTATCGAGAGCGGCTGGCCGGCGCGCGTTCGCTGAAGGAAAAGGTGAATCGCCTCGCCAAGATCCGCAGCGAGGAAGGCTACATGGCGACGAGTGCGGCGGCGCCGGAAGGCGGGCTGTTGCTGGTCGAGAACCATTGCCCGATCTGCGTCGCCGCCAAGGCCTGCCAAGGCTTCTGCCGCTCCGAGCTCGCGCTCTTTCGCGAGGTGCTGGGCGAGGGCGTCAGCGTCGAGCGCGCCGAGCACATCCTCGCCGGCGCCCGGCGCTGCGTCTATCGGATCGCGGCGCGGTGATATGGGCGAGAGCCGCGGGTCGAAGTATCCCCTATGACCCGCGGCTCTCGTGTGCCGGACGGAGGCGCCGCTAGGCGGCCTTGACGCCGGCGATGTAGCGCTCGACCTCGGCCCGCATGATCTCGGCCTGCTGGGCAAGATCCTTGGAGGCATCGAGCAATTGGGTGGCGGCTTGGCCGGTTTCCTCGGCAGCCGCGGTCACCGAGACGATGTTGGAGGAGACTTCCTGCGTGCCGGCGGAGGCCTGCTGGACGTTGCGGGCGATCTCCTGCGTCGCGGCGCCCTGCTCATCGACCGCGGCCGAGACCGCGGTGGTGATCTCGTTGATGCGGCCGATGATGCCGGAGATGTCGCCGATCGAGCGCACGGTCTCGCCGGTGGCCTGCTGGATGCTGGCGATCTGGGCGCCGATCTCCTCGGTCGCCTTCGCGGTCTGGGCCGCCAGCGACTTCACTTCCGAGGCGACCACGGCGAAGCCCTTGCCGGCTTCGCCGGCGCGGGCCGCCTCGATCGTGGCATTGAGCGCGAGCAGATTGGTCTGGCTGGCGATCTCGCTGATCAGGCTGACGACGGCGCCGATCTTCTGCGCGGCATCGGAGAGCGCCTTCACGAGATCGCCGGACTTGTTCGCCTGGGCGACGGCGTCGGCGGCGATGCGGGTCGATTCAGCGACTTGGCGGCTGATCTCTGCGACCGACGCCGAGAGTTCCTCGGCGGCCGAGGCGACGGTCTCGACGTTGGAAGAGGCGTGCTCCGAGGCGGTGGCGACCGCGCCGGCCTGGCTTGCGGTGCGCTCCGCGGTCTCGGTCATCGCGGTCGCGGTGGTCTGCATGCCGCCGGCCGAGTTCGAAACGGTCCTCACCACCTGGGTCACCTGCCGCTCGAATTCCGCGGTCAGCGCGTCGAGAGTCTGGGCGCGCTTCGCCTGGGCGGCGCGCTCGGTCTCCTGCTGCGACGCGAGGCGACCGCGCTCGAGCCCGCTCTCCTTGAAGACCTGCATCGCCTTCGCCATGGTGCCGATCTGGTCCTTGCGACCGAGATAGGGCACCTCGGCCACCGTCACGTCCTCGGTCAGTTTCACCATCGACTGCGTGATCCCGGCGAGGAGCTTCAAGCCGGCGCGGGTCGAGAGGAGGGCGGAGAGGGTGAGCGCCGCGAGGCCGATCAGGCCGACCATGCCGATGACCAGCGGCACGCGCTGGAACGTAACGGCGCCCGCGGCCTCGACGGAATCATCGGCGGCGAGGAGGGCGGTGCGCGTGTCGTCCGCGGCACTCTCGACCGCGTCGAAGGCGCCGGAATATTCCTCGTACTTGGCATCGGCAGCCTTCGGGTCGTTCAAGGCGAGCGCCACTTCCTGGTCGGTCGCGGCGAGCACGGCATCCATCAGGCCGGCGATCTTGGCGTAGCCGGCGTGGATCTCCGGCGGCAGGTTCATGGCCTGGTTTTCCGTGAGCGCGTCGCCGATGTCCTTGTGCTGCTCCTCCATGTCCGCGGCGAGGTCCTTCTTGGCGTCGTCATCGCCGCCCGCATTGGCGATGCGGAGCGCGCGGAGCACGTCGTCGCGCAAGCCGTCCATGCGCCCGTCCATCAGCGTGTGGTTGCGGAGCGCTGTCTTGATATCGACGACCTGGTGAAACGAATCCTGCAACTCGTAGCCGACGGTGAGGCCGACCACCGTGATGACCAGCGTCGTCAGCCAGCCGATGGCGGGACCCGCCAGCAGGAGCGTGCGCACCGAGAACCGCTGCATATTCATGTCTACTCCGTCCCCGAAGGGGCATGCCATGCCGGAAGAAGAGAAGAATCGTTCCGGCAAATGAGTGCGGCAGTTAAGCGGAGAAGACTTGATTTTGTATTAACTGATGCGGCTCAGGATCATGACGAGCGGCCAATGCGATGATCTCGCATGGCTTGCGTGCGAATGCGCCCATGAGGAACGAGCATGGCGACGCGTAGCAGGGTAGGCAGCACAACAATGTATTCAAAGAGGCGGCGGGCTGCGGCGCATGAGAGCTGCTCCGGCCCGAATGCCGCGCCCGGAAATGCCACTTTGCGGCGGTCGTCGATGGCCCTTGTCTGCGGCGCCGCCACGGTTAAGCTAGATGACAAGCAATAAATACCCATGATGCGACATCATGAACTCCCCCTATCCGCGGATCACCGACTTGAGTTTCCTGGAACGCTGCCACCCGCGGACCGCCGGATTCTACCGATACTGGGAGGCGAAGCGGCGGGAGGCACGGCTTCCGGCGCGGGCCGACCTCGACCCCGTGGAGATGAAGGAGTGGCTGCCCGGGATCGTGCTGGTGAACGTGACGCCGGATCCGGCGCACCGGCCGCCCTATCGGTTGACCTATCGCCTGATCGGCACCCGGGCGACGGAGCTCCGCGGGCACGAGGCCGCGGGGAAGAGCGTCGAGGAGGCCTTCTTCGGCAACAGCCTCGCCGAGATCCTGGAGAACTACCGGGTGGTGATCGAGGAGCGGAAGCCGGTCTATGACGGCGACCGCACGCGCTCGAAGAGCGGCGGACGGCTGGAAGCCGAGACGCTGCTGCTGCCGCTGGCGAGCGACGGCGTCACGGTCGATATGGTGGTCTGCTACCAGGAGATCGAGAGCAACGGCCCGGCGTGATCGGCGCCGGCCCCGAAGCAACTCAGCCCCAGAGCACCTTTCGCACCCCTGCCGGCCAGCGCTTCGGATCGAAGCCGTGGTGCTTGAAGAAGGCCAGGGCGATCCGCTCCATGCCGAAGGCGACGCAGGCGCTGTGGCATGGCGCGCCGTCGGCGGTGGGGATGTTCCAGAGCTGGCCGAAATAGTCCTGGGCATAGTTGAAGCTGAGGCAGGCGGTCGGCTTCTCCTCGCTGGTGATCGGAATCAGCAGTTCGAACTTGAGGTTCTGATCGCGCTGATTGTTGGCGAGCAGCTTGCCCTGCCGCCCGAAGAACGGATCGTTGGCGACGTCGAGGCGGGCCGGAACCTGGAGCGATTCGATGATGCGCTGGCCGCGTTCGATCCAGGCGGCGCGGAATTCGGAAACCTGCTCCGGCGTGCCGAGCCGCACGTACTCGCGCATGCGAAAGAGCTGCATCCGCGCGGGATCGAGCGACGGCTCGTGCCGCAGGCACCAGGAATAGACGTCAAACAATGCGCCCTCGCGCGACAGCGGGCCGCGCTGCGCCACCGTGGGGTAGAGCGAATAACAGGCCGCCGGCGTCACGACGATGTCGATCGCCTTCTGGTCCGCGGTCCAGTCCTCGCCGTTCTCCATCTTGCGTCGGAGCGCCTGGTGCTCCTTCTCGCCGCCGCAGAAGCTGTGGATCGTCCCGGCGAGCTGCGGGAAGTTCTTCATGTAGCCGCTGTGCTCGAAATGATGGCGGTTCATCACCGGCGGGAAGCGGATCACCTCGGCGCCGTTCTCGGCGCCCCATTGGCCGACCAATGCGCCGAAGCGATCGAGCACGTCCTCGAAGACGGCGCTGCGCCCGTAGACTCCATCGACCCCCATGGGGATCAGGAGTCCGTGCGCGATCAGCTCGCGGAGATATTGCTCTTCCGGTGTCTGGCTGGGGAGTTGTTGGGTCATGCGCTCGCCTTGATTTGCAGGCTGTCGATCGCTGCCGCAATGGCATTGATGGATTCGAAAGTCTTGCGGTGCATCATATCCTCGGCAAACTCGATGCCGAACTCTTCCTCCAGCGCCAGGATCACATCGACCGATGCGAGAGACGACATGCCCGCATCGAACAGATTGGCGTCGTTGCCGATCTCTTCGATCGGGACGCGGATCCGGCTGTGCGCCTTGAGAACGGAACGAATGGTGTCGATGGTCATGCGGCATTGCCTTTGAGGACAGGGCGCGCGTCGCCGGGTGCAGTAGCCCGCATCGCTTCTGCGCCGGCCAAAGCCGTTCCCGACGGTTCGAAGCGGGAGGCCATCAGCTCCAGCAATCGTTCGCGCGAGTTCTTGTAGGCGAACAGGTGATCGCCTTCGATGAAGGTCAGTCGAATGCCGGCGCTCGCCAGCATCTTGCCGCGATGCCCGAAATGCAGTTCGAGCTCGTCGATGCCGGGATTGGACTCGACGTAGATGAGCTCGGTCGTGACATTGCGAGAGGTCAGGTCGGCCACCTCGCCCAGCGTACGTTCGGTCAGCGTGCCGGTCGTGGACTTCGTGCCGGCAAGGCGTTTCAGCCTTACCAGTATCGCTTGTCCAAGTCGGCTGCGCAGGACGCGGGCGATTTCGCGCACCCGGATCTCTCCTTTCAGCATGCGGCGCCAGGTGCTGGCTGCGAACAGCAGGCGGAGATAGGTCCGGTTGGATTCGAACTTGCCGGAGGAAGACGGCGGCTGGGGCCAGAGACCCTGCACATTGATCAGGATCTGGCCGGTGATCCGCGGCTCCACCAGGCTGGTCTTGTAGGAGACCCAGCCGCCGGCACAGTGGCCGGTGGCGACGATCCGGCGGTAGCCGCGCCGCGCGAGCCAGTCGACGGCTTGGCGGACATCGGCGACGAAGGCCGGCCGGTCGCAGCTCTTGTCGGGGCGCCCCGGCACCGCCGGGCTGTCGCCGATCCCGCCGAGGTCGACCCGCAGGCTGGCAATGCCACAGTGCAGCAGCCGGCGCGCCAGCAGAACGGACAGTCGGTTGACGCCCACATGCGGGTTGGCTTCGGTGTTGAGAATGAGCATGACCGGACGATCGGCGGCAGGTTGCGCCGGCTCGCTCAGAAACCCGAAGAGCGGCGTGGGGCCGTCGATCCAAACCGGTCGCTCGACACCATCGGCAACTGCAATTTCAGGTTCCGCGGTGATGGCGGACGGCGCGTCACGCTCCGCAGACGGATCCGCGCCGATCCATGCGACGACGCGCGCAAAATCCGCGGCAGGATATTCCGCCTCCGCCGCGTCGCGCATGAACACGCTATATTCTTCGAACACCATGTTCTCGACCGCAGCACCCAGACGGCCGAAGGCTTCGCCGAGCGCGGTGCCGCCGGGATTCTCCGCCCGATCCATCAAGAGAACGCGCGATGCGGGCCGTTCGCTGGCAGCAGCCGGGTCGAGCGCCTTCATCTCGGCGAGGGTCGCGGGCGAATAGTAGAATCCGACCGCCTCCAGGCCGGGAAGGCCGGAACCTTCGTTCGGCCGCCGCTCCTTCGCGAGCATGGAGGTCACGCGCAGCTCTTTTGCATAGGCGGCGCCGGAAGCGCAGGGTGCCAACAGGACCAACGCGTCGGTCGCCTGGCCGGCACGGGCCAGCTCTTGGGCCGCAGTCGCGGCGAGCACCGCGCCGAAACGAAGTCCGACCAGCACGACCCGCTCGATGCCCGGCTGGCGCCGCAACAGCGCCACCGCCGCCTGGATCGCGTCGAGGGCGCGGCGGAGGATCGCGGGGTCGGTGTCGTTTCCGGCGGAATCGCCCGAGTATGGATAGTCGAAGCGGAGGGTTGGAATTCCGGCCGCCGCGAGCTGGGTCGCAAAGGCGCCCCAGTTCCGATGGGTGCTCTGGGCCTCGTAGCCCTGCGGTGCGCAAAGCACGACCGCCTGCCGGCCGTTTGCCCGATAGAGCCAGCCGAAGCACCCGCTGAAGGCCAACGGCAAGGCCTCCCCCGGCCCGGCGACATCACCGGCCGCTCGCTTCTGCTCTCGCTCCGTCACGCCGCTCTCCCGACACTCCTGGCGGATTTTCCTTACCATAGTTGCAGCGGTTGCGCGATTCCAGCTTTAGGAATTTGACCACCGGAGTGTGCGGGCCCGCAAAAAAGGGGAGCGAGCGCTCCCCTTTTCGCACCCTCGACTTGTGTTCAATCAGCTCTTCGCGCCGAGATCCTTGGCGGTCAGGTCGAGAGCCTGCTTGGCGAGGCCGGCCCATTCGTCGATGTCGTCCTTGGTCCAGGTCAAGGGCGGCGAGATTAGCATGGTGTCGCGGGTTGCCCGCATCACGAGACCGAGACGGAAGCAGTGGTCGCGGCAGATCGTGCCGGTGTCGCCCACCGGCTCGAACGGCTTCCGCGTCTTCTTGTCCTTCACGAGCTCGATGGCGCCCATCAGGCCGAGGCTGCGGACCTCGCCGACCAGCGGATGGTCGAGGAACTCCTGCATG
>DATKNM010000444.1:0-6390 GCA_035541335.1 Binatia bacterium | reverse complement strand
ATGGAGGCGACGCAGATGGAGACGGAATTGGTATCGCCGGACGTGGCCGCAACGGCGGCCGCCACCATGGCGCAATTGACCGCCCGCAAGGCGCAGCAGTCGGTCGACCAGCAGGGCGGCGACGGCCTGCTGGTGGAGACGCTGGTCCGGCAGGCCGTCGAGCCGATGTTGCGGGAGTGGCTGGACATCCACCTGCAGGGGATCGTCGAGCGTCTGGTCCGTCGCGAAGTCGAGCGGATCTCGCGTCGGGCGGAGCTCGGCTGAGTCTCCTTCGCGCGCCCTTGCCAGCGCGCCAACAGCCGGTATAACCATCAGGAAGACCTGAGGCCGGACACTCTGTATCCGGCCTTAATCTTCTAATTTCAGCAGGATAGCGGGTGATGCTGGAGAAGACCTTCCGGCCCGACGAAGTCGAGAAGCGCCAATACGAAGCCTGGGAGAAGTCCGGAGCCTTTGCGGGCCAGACCACCTCCAACAAGGTCCCGTTCGCGATCATGATGCCGCCGCCGAACGTCACCGGCAGCCTGCACATGGGCCATGCCCTCAACATGACGCTGCAGGACGTGCTGATCCGCCATCAGCGCATGAAGGGCCGCGACGCGCTCTGGCAGCCCGGTACCGACCATGCCGGCATCGCCACCCAGATGGTGGTCGAGCGCCAGCTCGCGGCGACCGGAGTGAAGCGCACGGAGCTGGGGCGCGAGAAATTCATCGAGAAGGTCTGGGAGTGGAAGGCGGAATCCGGCGGCATGATCACCCGCCAGCTGCGCCGCCTGGGTGCCTCGCCGGATTGGGCGAAGGAACGCTTCACCATGGACGAGGGCCTGAACAAGGCCGTCCGCAAGGTGTTCGTCGATCTTTATCGCGAGGGCCTGATCTATCGCGACAAGCGCCTGGTGAACTGGGACCCGAAGCTCCACACCGCGATCTCCGACCTCGAGGTCGTGCAGAAGCAGGAGAACGGCAAGCTCTGGCACCTGAAGTATCCGGTGGAGGGACAGCCTCAGCGCTTCCTGGTGGTCGCGACCACGCGGCCGGAGACGATGCTGGGCGATACCGCCGTCGCGGTGCACCCGGAGGACGAGCGCTACAAGGATCTCGTGGGCAAGCACGTGGTGCTGCCGCTGGTCGGCCGGAAGATTCCGGTGGTCGCCGATGAGTACGCCGATCCGGAGACCGGGTCGGGCGCCGTCAAGATCACGCCCGCCCATGACTTCAACGACTTCGAGGTCGGCCGGCGTCATGCACTGGAGATGATCAACATCTTCGACCGCGACGCCAACCTGAATGAGAACGTGCCGGAGAAGTATCGCGGCATGACGCGCGAGGCGGCGCGCAAGGCGGTGCTGGAGGATCTCGAAGCCGCCGGCCTGATCGAGCGTATCGAAGAGCATCCGATGACGCGCCCCTACGGCGATCGCTCCGACGTGGTGATCGAGCCCTGGCTGACCGACCAGTGGTACTGTGACGCCAAGACGCTCGCCCAGCCGGCAATCAAGGCGGTGGAGGAGGGGCGCACTGTCTTCGTACCGCGGCAGTGGGAGAACACCTATTTCGAATGGATGCGCAACATCCAGCCCTGGTGCATCTCGCGCCAGCTGTGGTGGGGCCATCAGATCCCGGCCTGGTATGCGCCCGACGGCAAGGTGTTCGTGGCCTATGACGAGGCGGCGGCACAGGCGGATGCGGACAAGCACTACGGCAAGCCAACGAAGCTCGAGCGCGATCCCGACGTGCTCGATACCTGGTTCTCGTCGGGCCTGTGGCCGTTCTCGACCCTGGGCTGGCCGGAGAAGACGCCGGAGGTGGCGCGCTATTACCCGGGCGATGTCCTCGTGACCGGGTTCGACATCATCTTCTTCTGGGTCGCCCGCATGATGATGCTGGGCATCCATTTCATGGGCGACGTGCCGTTCCGCACGGTTTACATCCATGCGCTCGTGCGCGACGAGCATGGCCAGAAGATGTCGAAATCCAAAGGGAACGTGATCGATCCCCTGGAGCTGATCGACAAGTACGGCACCGACGCCCTCCGCTTCACCCTGGTCGCGCAGGCCGGCCAGAACCGCGACATCAAGATGTCGGAGCAGCGGGTCGAGGGTTATCGCAATTTCGCGACCAAGCTCTGGAATGCCGCGCGCTTCTGCGAGATGAACGGCTGCGTCGCGGTGCCGGACTTCGATCCGCGCTCGGTGAAGCAGAACCTCAATCGCTGGATCATCGGCCGGCTGGTGAAGGCGAAGCAGGCAGTGGATCTCGCCCTCGAGGGCTACCGCTACGACGCCGCGGCCGCCGCCCTCTACGCCTTTGCCTGGGGCGAGTTCTGCGACTGGCACCTGGAATTCGCCAAACCGGTCTTCCAGGGCGAGGACGAAGCGGCGAAGGCCGAGACCCGCGCCGTCACCGCCTGGGTGCTCGGCCAGTTGCTGCACCTGATGCACCCGATCATGCCCTTCATCACGGAAGAGCTCTGGACCCAGGTGGGACCGAAGGGCTCGAGCCAGCTCATGGTTGCGTCCTGGCCGGATGCGGCGCCGGAGCTGATCGATGCCGCCGCCGATGCCGATCTCGGCTGGGTCATTCGCCTGATCGGCGACATCCGCGCCCTGCGCACCGAGATGAACGTGCCGCCCGCGGCGCAAGTGACGCTGCTGGTGAAGGACGCGAATGCGGAGACCCGGGACCGCATCGCACGATACGGCGATCTCATCCGTCGCCTGGCGCGGGCGCAGACGATCGCGGTGACGACGGGCGAGGGTCCGAAGGGCGCGGCGCAGATCGTGCTCGACGAGGCGACGGTGTTCCTGCCGCTGGCCGAGATCATCGACATCTCGAAAGAGCGCGCACGGCTCGCCAAGGAACTCGACAAAGCCAAGGGCGAGGCCGAGAAGATCGAGAAGAAGCTGGCCAACCCGCAGTTCATCGCCAAGGCCGACCCGGCGGTGATCGAGGAGCAGCGCACGAAGCTCGCCGAAGTCGGGCAGGCGCGGGCGAAGCTCACCCAGGCGCTGGACCGGCTGGCGGGAGTCTAGATCGGGTTCAACACTCCGCCGCGCGCTTCAGCAGGAGCGCGCGCTCGCGTTCATTGCGCGTCAGGGCGGCGGCGCGCTCGAACTCGGGCTTCGCCTCGGCTTTGCGGTCGAGTTTCAGCAGGAGATCGCCGCGGACGCCCGGCAGCAGGTGATAGCTCTTCAAAGCGGGCTCGTCGCGTAGCGCATCGACGATCGCCAGGCCCGCAGCCGGTCCCTGCGCCATGGAGACCGCGACGGCGCGGTTGAGCGCGACGATCGGCGAGGGCATGACGTGGGACAGGATGTCGTAGACCGCGACGATCCGCCCCCAGTCGGTGTCGCTGGCGGTCGGGGCCCGCGCATGGCAGGCGGCGATCTCGGCCTGGAGCAGGTAGGGGCCGAGGCCGATGCCCTGCGCAGTCGCCTCGCGCTCGGCGCGATCGAGGGCGGCGAGGCCGCGACGGATCAGCATGTGGTCCCAGCGCGCGCGGTTCTGGTCCATCAGCAGGATGGGCTCGCCATCCGGCGCGACGCGGGCGTGGAGCCGCGACGCCTGGATCTCCATCAAGGCCACGAGGCCATGTACCTCCGGTTCGTGCACCGCCAGCTCGGCGAGGATACGGCCGAGGCGCAGGGCTTCGTGACACAGTCCCGGTCGGACCCAATCCTCGCCGGCGGTCGCCGTGTAGCCTTCGTTGAAGATGAGATAGACAACCTCCAGGACCGAGCCGAGGCGCGCTTCTATCTCGGCGCCGCGCGGGACCTCGAAGGGGACGTTGGCATCGGAAAGCGTGCGTTTCGCGCGTACGATGCGCTGCGCCATGGTCGGTTCGGCGACCAGGAAGGCGCGGGCGATCTCGTCAGTGGTGAGGCCGCCGAGCAGCCGCAAGGTCAAGGCGGCGCGGGCTTCGGCGGAGAGCACGGGATGGCAGGCGGTGAAGATCAGCCGCAGCAGGTCGTCGCCGACATGGTCGTCAAGGGCGGCGTCCCAGTCGGGCATTTCCTGCTCCTGGGACGCGAGTTCGCGGCCGATCTCGACATGCTTCTTCTGCTGCATGGTGCGGCGGCGGAGCGCGTCGATGGCACGGTTCTTCGCGCTCTGCATCAGCCAGGCGCCGGGCTTTTCCGGAATGCCGGTTTCCGGCCATTGCCGCAGGGCGGCTTCCAGCGCGTCCTGCGCCAATTCCTCGGCCTGGCCGACGTCGCGCAGGATCCGCGCCAGGCCGGCGATCAGCTTCGCGGATTCGATCCGCCAGACCGCGTCGATCGTGCGGTGGATGTCCGCCGGTGCTTCGGTCGCTGCCATGGCGACCGGATAGCACGCTCGGTGCGGGGAGGCGAGATATCTCTCCAATCCAGGTCGTCATGCCCCAGGTCCAGGGCACGACGACCGAGCGGGTGGAAACGATGCGACCGGGCCTCTTGCTCACTTCCGTTTCTTCTTCGTCGCCTTCTTCCGCTTCTTCGCGAGCGCCTTGCGGATCTCCGGTTCGTTCTTGGCGGCGGCCTGCACTTCCGGCGTGAAGTCGTCCCATTCCTGGACCTGACGGATCTCGATGGTCATGTCCTCGTTGCCCGGGCATTTCTTCGCCCAGGCGATGGCCGCGGCCCGCGACTTCACGTCGATCATCCAATAGCCGCCGACCACTTCCTTGGCTTCGGGAAAGGGGCCGTCCTTCACCACCGGCTTGCCGCCGGGGAAGGTGACGCGCGCACCGGTCGAGGGCGGGTGAAGCCCGTCCATCGCCAGCACGACGCCGGCCTTCATCAGCTTGGCGTTGTACCGGTCCATCGGCCCGACCATCTCCGCATCCGGCATGGCATCGGCCGGCGCCGTCTCGTACTTCTTCGGGAGCACGATCATCATGAAGCGCATGGTCGCATCCTCACGCCCCGGTTCATGACAGGGTTCACGCCTGGGTTCATGACTGGGGGCCGGACAGGATCATCCAGCCGAGGCCGAACTTGTCGGCGACCATGCCGAACTTCGAGGCGAAGAAGGTCTTCTCCAGAGGCTGGCGCACCTGACCGCCGTCGCTCAACGCCTTGAACACGCGGTCCGCCTCGGCGTCGTCCTTGGCGCTGTAGGAGAGCGAGAAGCCTTGGAAGTTGGGCTCGCCGTTGCAATGGCCGTCCGAGCCCATGAGATCGGAATCGCCGACCTTGAAGCTCATATGCATGATCTTGTCCAAGGTGCCCGGCTTCATGTTGGCCAGGGCCTCCTTCGGTGCGTCCTTGTAGCGGAGGACCATGCCTTCCTTGGCACCCAGCACCTTCTTGTAGAAGGCGAGGGCTTCCTCGGCGCGGCCGTCGAAGAACAGATAGGGATTGATGCTCATGACTTGCTCCTGTCTTTCGGGGTTTGTGGTGGGTGACGGTTGAACGCTATTTCTTGAGGTTGGTTTCCATCTCGCGGAACTTGTCGAGGGAGTCCCGCGCCGCCTCGATCGGCTCGAAGTCCTCGAGCTCGTAGAGCTGTCGCACCTCGATTTCGCATTCATGGTCGAAATGCGGCTTCGGGAAGCGACGGGTCCATTCCAGCGCTTCCTCGCGCGTCTTGGTCTGGATCAGCGTATAGCCGGCGACGAGTTCCTTCGCCTCGGTGAAGGGGCCATCAACCACGCTGCGCTTGTCGCCGGAATACTTGACCTTCCAGCCCTTTGCGCTCGGCTGCAGGCCGGAGGCGTCGAGCAGGATGCCGGCCTTGACCAGCTCGTCGTGATAGGCGGCCATCGCCTCGAACAGCTTCTCTGCGTTCTCCGGGAACTTGCCCGCCTCGGTGTCCTTGGTCGCCTTCACCATGATCATGAAACGCATCGCATTCTCCTATGATTTCGCCCGGTTTCCGTTCTCGTGCTTCCATCTGAACGTCGAACTGGCCGCCGTTGGATCGACAGCGGCCGTGCACTTTTTTCACACTATTGCTCGGAAACGCGCTTCAGGTTGGCGAGACCGGCGTCGAAATCCGAGCCGATCATCTTGTCGAGATCGAAGAACACGCCCATCACCTTGCCGATGAAGGGGGCAGGCCCTTCCATCGTCCAGGTCACCTCGGTCGCCTCGCCGTTCGGGACCATCGTGAAGGTGGCAATGTTGTGGCCCTCGATCGGCTTCATGAAGTCGAGCTTGATGGCGATCTTCGTCGGCGCGGTGCTTTCGAGGATCTCCATGCGACCCGCGCCGACGTTGCGATTGCCGTTCCAGGCATAGATCGCGCCTTTGCCTTGGTCGGCCCCGCTCAGAGTGCGCTGCATATTCGGGTCCTTGGTCTCGTAGGGCGACCATTGGGGCCAGGCCTTGAAGTCGTTGATCAGGGTGAAGATCCGGTCCGGCGCCGCCTTGATGACGATCGAGCGCTGCACTTTGATGCTGTCGGGTT
>DATKNM010000443.1:0-2759 GCA_035541335.1 Binatia bacterium | reverse complement strand
CACGACCGGCAAGGATATCGGCGGCAACATCGAGGCGATGCTGTTCGGCAACGGCAAGACCGACACGACGCCGGCCGGCGCCGACATGGCCGCCACCCAGGAAGATCCCGCCACCAGTACCCAGACCGCGTCCCGCGCCGGCTTCGACTCCGGCTTTAACTCTGGCACCGCCAGCCTGCGCCACGAGGACTGCAGGGGCTAGTCCCCGGGAGCTGGTCCCAGGGGACAGCAGCGCGTGCTAGGTTTGCCCGCCGGCCGATTCGCCGGCGGCATCGGGGGACCGTCCGCTTGACCGACATCCGTATCGAGGCCGCGCGTCCCGGCGCGGCGCTGGGCTTTGCGAGCTTCCGCCATCTCGAGCTGCGCTGCGCACTGGGCAGGGGCGGCATCACGCCCGACAAGGTCGAGGGCGATGGTTGCACGCCGGCCGGGCGGTTTCCGATCCGCCGCCTGTTCTATCGTCCGGATCGCGTGCGCGAGGCCGCCTTCCGGCCGCCCGCTTTCCTGCCGGCGCGGCCGCTCGCACCCAATGACGGCTGGTGCGACGATGCGGCGGATCCCGCTTACAACCGGTTGGTCGCCCTGCCCTATGCCGCGCGCCATGAAACGCTCTGGCGCGAGGATCAGCTCTATGATCTGCTGCTGGTGATCGGGCACAATGACGATCCCGTGGTCCCGGGCAAAGGGAGCGCGGTCTTCCTCCATCTCGCCCATCCCGACTACCGGCCGACCGAAGGCTGCGTCGCCTTTGCCCGCGCCGACTTCATTTCCCTGCTGGAGGCGATCGACGCCGCGAGCGGCGTGGAGATCGCGGGGCGTTGACCATGAGGAGAATGGAAGCGTGAGCCGGCTCGACAGTTTCATCCGTCGCCTCGAGGCCCAGCGGGCCTGCCTCGGCGAAGCCGCTAAGCTGGTCAAGGATCTGGACGGCGTGGTGCTGGAGCTCGGCCTCGGCAACGGCCGCACCTACGATCACCTGCGCGAGATCTGCTCCGATCGCGAGATCTATGTGTTCGACCGGCAGGTGCTCGCGCATCCGAGCTGCATCCCGCCCGCGGACCATCTCTTCCTCGGCGAGATCACCGACACCCTCGCCCAGGCCCTCGCCAAGCTGGGGCCGCGCGCGGCACTCGTCCACACCGATGTCGGCACCGGCGACCAGGCCGCCAACGAACGCCTGGCGGCGACCATCGCACCGATGATCCGGGCCCTGATGCGACCGGGCGGCATCGTCATCAGCGACCAGCCGATGATCGCGCCCGGTCTTGCGACGGTGCCGCTGCCCGAAGGCGTGAAGCCCGGGCGCTATTTCATGACCAAGGCCGTCGAGCGGTCCTAATTCACGAAGGGTCGGGCCTTCGAAGAGTCGGGCACGCGAAAAATCGGGAGAGCGGTGGGACGCTCTCCCGATCGCGCGAGGGCCGTTTGGGGGAAGGTGCGCCCCTAGAAGGTGAGGGCCGTGCCGACGCCGGCGCTGAAGGCGCGATAGCCGTTGGTCTCGTCCGGCTTGGCGTCATGGGTGTCCTTGTACCAAGTGTAGCCGAGCTCGGCGTCCACGCTGACGCCGGGCGCCACCGCATAGCCGACGGTCGCGACCACGCGGTCGAGGTTCTGGTGGCCGTCGGGACCGAAGTCGGCAGTCGAGAACAAGCCGTCGTACCAGCCGTGGCTGTACTGCACGCCGAACTTCCAGGCGTCGAAGGCATAGGCGGCGCCGCCGCCGGCGACCCAGGCGTTGTTATCCTCGCCGCCGATCGCGCGGTATTCGAAGATGCCGCCGGCCGAGAAGCCGCCGATGTTGAAGTTGAGGCCGGTCTGATAGGCGGCGCTCTTGTCGTCGTTCGGCGCGGTGTCGTTGCGCGCGAGCTGCCAGGAGCCGCCGGCGCCGAAGTTCATGCCCCAGCCGTCGCCCTTGTAGCCGTACAGGCCGTAGACGTCGATGATGTGGTGGGAGACGCCGTGCGTGTTGCTGGGCGTGCCCGCATTGTTGACGCCCTGCTGGGTGTACATCTCCGCGTTCATGTCCGGCGTGTAGCTGACCGCGAACTGGAAGCCGCCGAAATTCGGCGTGGTGTACATGATCTTCTGGGAATCGTTATCGGCGCTCTTGCAATACTGGTTCGAGTGCAAGGGGTCGTTCGAGCCCCAGCCGATGGTCGGGCTGAAGGCGCTGAAGTTGGCCGTGCCGCCGGGCGCCGCGACGCAGTAGTTCTCCAGCGCGTCGTTCATCGAGCCGACCTGCACCTTGCCGAAGCCGCCCTGCCAATAGACGAACGACTTGTCGATCTGGTCTGCGGCGTTCTCGCCTTCGAGCTCGATGCGGGCGCCGATGGTGAGGCCGTTGTCCAGCGTGGTCTCGCCCTTGAAGTAGACCTCGGCGTTGTGCTGGAACGCGTCGGTGTTGCGCTCGTCGCCGAAATGGCCGCGGCTCTTGTCGTCGAAGACGCCCATGTAGACCTGGTTGAAGAAGCCGCCGACCTCGAGCTTGATGCCGTCCGACGCTTCGGCGGACTGCGCGATGACGCCCGCGCCGATCAGCATCGAGCTGCCGAGAAGAAGTTTTTTCATTGCCTGTCCCCAAGATTGCAGTGTTGCGAAGGCCCGCGGCGTCCCCACCGCCTGCCTCCGTTGCGCTCGCGCGCACGGCACGCAACCGACCGTTTCGCGCGACGCCTGTCGCGCGAATGCTGCCGAGCTGCCGATTGGCTTATGCCGAAGTCTTGTCCCCCGCGGCGGAAAGCGCGGCCATATTTTCGGGG
>DATKNM010000442.1:0-8447 GCA_035541335.1 Binatia bacterium | reverse complement strand
CTGCAGGGCCTGGAGCAGGACGGGATCATTCCGGTGATCGCGCCGGTCGGCTTCGGGCCCAACCGCCAGACCTACAACATCAACGCGGACACGGCCGCCGGCGCGATCGCGGGCGCCATCGGCGCCGCGCGCCTGCTGATGTTGACCGACGTCCCCGGCGTGCTCGACAAGTCCGGCAAGATGATCCCGCAATTGACCTCGGGCGAAGTCAGGGCGCTCACCGCCGACGGCACCATCTCCGGCGGCATGATCCCGAAGCTGGAGACCTGCCTGATGGCGGTCGAAGGCGGCGTCGAGGCCGCGGTCGTGCTCGACGGCCGCGTGCCCCACGCCATGCTGCTCGAGATCTTCACCCCGCAAGGCGTCGGCACGCTGGTGACGCGCGGGTGAGCGCGTCGCACGAGGTCCTGGCTCTTCTTCTTTTGCGTTCATCCGGATAAGTCACGGCTGCATGCCCCCACCCAACCCTCCCCCTAAAGGAGGGAGGGCTTTGATCGAGCCGCTGCACCACTCGAACTCCTTCCCCCTTCAGGGGGAAGGCGCGGGATGGGGGCATGCAGCCGTGATCTTTTCATCGTCGCGCCGATAGCAGAGCCAAGACTCCCGCGGACGTCGCACGCCCTGCGCCGTCATCTCAGCTTGCCCGCATCGCCTCCGTCTGCCATCACCGTTCTTTGAGAGAGGCGCGGCAGCCGGGGCGGCATGGACAACCTCACCCTCATCAACGGCTTCATCCTCATCGGCGGGCTGCTGATCGTGCTCGCCGTCATCGCCGGGATGTTCTCGGCGCGGCTCGGCGCGCCGATCCTGCTGGTATTCCTGGTCTTGGGCATGCTGGCCGGCGAGAACGGGCTCGGCATCGAGTTCAGCGACTATCGCGCGACCTTCGCCGTCGGCTCGGTGGCGCTGGCCATCATCCTGTTCGAGGGCGGCCTCAGGACGCCGCGCGACGTCGTCAAGCTGGTGTTCTGGCCGGCCTTCAGCCTCGCCACCCTGGGCGTCATCCTTTCCGCGCTCGCCATCGCCGCAGTCGCGCATCTGGTGATGGGCGTCTCGGTGCTCGAAGGCGTGCTGCTCGGCGCGGTGCTCGCCTCGACCGATGCCGCCGCCGTCTTTGCGCTGCTGCACGGCCGCGGCGGCACGGTCAACGCGCGGGTCGCCGGCACGCTGGAGCTCGAATCCGGCATGAACGATCCGATGGCGGTGTTCCTGACCCTGGTCTGCGTCGCCCTGGCCAAGAACCCCGATCTCTCGCCCGGCTGGTACGCGCTCGAAGAGCTGGCGCTGGGGTTCATCGGCGGCGGCGCCCTCGGCCTTCTCGGCGGCTTCGTGCTGCGCTGGCTGGTCGAGCGCCTGACCCTGACCGCGGCGCTCTATCCGATCCTGATCGCGGCCGGCGCACTGGTGGTGTTCGGCCTCGCCAACTGGCTCGGCGCCAGCGGGTTCCTCGCGGTCTATCTCGCCGGCATGGTGCTGGCGCGGGCACCCTATCGCGCGCAGCAGGTGATCTCCCGCTTCCTCGACGGGCTCGCCTGGCTGTCGCAGATCGCCATGTTCCTGCTGCTCGGCCTGCTGGTGACGCCGTCGAAGCTGCTGGCGGATCTGCCGGCGGCGATCACCGTGGCGCTGGCGGTGATCCTGATCGCCCGGCCGGGCTCGGTCGCGATCTCACTGCTGCCCTTCCGCTTCACCTGGCCGGAGCGGGGTTTCATCGCCTGGGTCGGCTTGCGCGGCGCGGTGCCGATCTTCCTCGCCTCGATCCCGATCCTCGCTGGCCTCGCCGGCGCCCAGCGCTATTTCAACGTCGCCTTCGTCGTGGTGCTGGTCTCGCTGGCGATCCAAGGCTGGACGGTCGGCCGGGCGGCCCGTTTCCTCGGCGTCACCGTGCCGGACGACCCGGCGGCGGCCGATCCCCTGGAGATCGGCCTCGGGCCGCACGCCGACCGCGAGCTCGCCGGCTTCCGGGTGAAGTCCGGGGCGCGGGCGCTGCGGCACCGCTATGGCGAGCTCGGCCTACCGGAGGATGCGCAGATCCTGGCGGCGATCCGCGACGAGACTCCGTTGGAGCGCTTCGCGGAATCCCTGCCCGCCGTCGGCGACTACGCGATCCTGATCCTGCCGCCGGTGGAGATCGCTGCGGTCCAGCGGCTGTTTGCGGAGCACCGGGCGGCGGACATCATCCCCGAAGGCTTCGGCGAGTTCATGCTGGCCGGGGATGGGCCGGTGGACGAGCTCGGCGTCGTCTACGGCCTCGATCTCGGCCCGCATCGCGCCGGCGAGACGCTGGCGGACTTCCTGCGCGAGCGGCTGGGCCCGATCGCCGTCGTCGGCGACCGCGTGCGCCTCGGCGAGGTCGAGCTGGTGGTGCGCGCGGTGAAGGACGGACGGGTGCAGATCGCCGGCCTGGAGCTCGAAGACCAGCGGGAGAAGCTGCCTGCGCGCCGGGCGGCGCGGCGGATGCGCCGACGGATGCTGGTCTGGTCTCGCCGCGGCTTCCGCGCGCTCAGCCGAAAGCGTGGCGGGACCTGAGCGGCTTCGCCGGCGCCCCGATCAGATCGAGCTGCCACTCCAGCTCGGAGTCCGGCAGCGGATAGGCGTCGTCGTCGCCCTCGGGCGCGCGCAACGCATTGCCGGAGGCGATGCCGCCGGGGCCGGTCTGCAGCGCGACCGCGAGCGGCATCGAATATTTCGCCTTCCACGCCAAAGCCACGATCGCCTTGGTGCTGCCCGAGGCGAACACCTTGCGCACGAGCGCCCGTGGGAAACCGCTGTCGCGCGCCAGGGCCGCGGCGACGGCATTGATCTCGCCGGCCGCGATCGCGCTCATGATCGCGGGCTCGCCTACCGGCGGATGCTCCACCTCGACATCGTCTTCATGGGCAGAGTGCGCCGCGGCCACCGGCGTCGACTCTTCCGCAAAGTCCTCGTCGGCTGCGCGGCGCTGCTCGGTTTCCGCGACCGCAGCGACGGTCTCCGGATCGGCATCGGGCCGGCACTTGAGCGCGCCCAGGAGCGTACGGGAAACGAACTGGGCCAACCTCCGGATCACGCCGCCGGTGAGGGCCGGACGCTCCACCAGCGGCGCGTGCCAGTCGCCGAAGCCGGGCGCCAGGTCGAGGATTCGCTCCATCGTGTCGGGTCCGATCTCGGCATCGTGGTTCTTCAAGAGGACGGTGACGGCCAGCACGCCGTAGGGCGCAGAGACCGCCGCCGCGACCAGCGCATCGGCCAGATGCATGCCGAGGCGACGGCGGCGCGCGATCGCCTCCAGCGCGCCCTGGATCGGCTTCGATTCGATGATGCTGACCAGCTCCTTGTCGGTCAGCAGCGGCGAGGATTCCAGGATCGGTCCCGCGACCTCGATCTCGACGTCGCGGGCGAGGCGCTGAATCACCTCGACCGGTGCATCGGTCAGATCCTTCAGCGCCTCGGCGATCACCCGGCGGACCCGCACCGCACGGTCGGCGGCCAAGATCGAGATCACGTCCAGGGTGAGTTCGCGGATATGCTCCCGCTCCTCGCTGGAGAGCTTGGGGGCCAGCCGGCCGATCTTATGGGCGAGGCGCTCGCGGACATCGGAGTCGGCGTCTTCGGCCAGGAGGCGGTCGGCGTGGCGCGGCGTCGCCAGGTTGGCGGCGATGGCGGCGCGCACCTCTGCATCGACATCCTCCGCCAGGAAATAGAGGATCTCCGGCTGGAGGTCGCCGCGCTCGGCCAGCCGCCGCCGGGTTTCCGGATCGGCATTGGCGGCCAGCGTCTTGGCATTCTGATAGTCGATCATGATCGGCAAGCCCTTGGGATTTGGATGGACAATCTCCACCCGCGGCTCTTAACGGCCGGTTAGCACGCCGTCCCGGCCGGTGAACTGCGGCGTTGCGCCCCGCCGACCGGCCCCGTAATGTCCGCCCACTTGCCGCCAACGAGTGGGCCACCGATCGCCCGGAACGACGAATCATGCCGCAGGCCGATCTCTCCCGTGTCGAATTTTGGATATTCGACCTCGACAACACCCTCTACCCTGCCCACTGCCGTCTGTTCGACCAGGTCGACCGGCGAATCGGGCTCTATATCGAGCAGCTGCTGGACCTCGATCCCGTGGCGGCGCGGGCGCTGCAGAAGCAGTACTTCCGGGAGAACACCACGACCTTGCGCGGCTTGATGGACAATCACGGCGTCGATCCCACGGACTTCCTGGACTTCGTCCACCGGATCGACGTCTCCGGCGTCGCCGCCGATCCCGACCTCGACCGCGCGCTCGACGTGCTGCCCGGCCGCAAGCTGATCTACACCAACGGCTCGGTCGCCCATGCCCGCAACGTCATGGACCGGCTCGGCATCAACCATCACTTCGACGAGATCTTCGACATCGTCGCCGCCGATTACATGCCGAAGCCGGATGCTTCCAGCTTCGGCCGGCTGATCGCGCAATACGGCATCGTGCCAGAGCGCGCCGCGATGATCGACGACATGCCGCGCAACCTCAAGCCCGCGGCGGACCTCGGCATGACGACCGTGCTGGTGTCCAGCCATCACGACTGGGCGCAGCCGACCGGCGAGGAAGACTTCATCGACTTCACCACCGACCGCCTCGCCGATTTCCTGGCCGGGCTCGGTCTCACCAAGAAAACGGGAACCTGACGACATGGATATCGGGGGATTGCAGACCGCCATCGACGCGGCCTGGGAACAGCGCAGCAAGGTCACGGCGCAGACCAAGGGCGAGGCCCGCGACGCGGTCGAAGCCGCGCTCGAGCTGCTCGACCGTGGTGCGGTGCGCGTCGCGGAGAAGAAGAGCGGCAAGTGGGAGACCCATCAGTGGCTGAAGAAGGCGGTGCTGCTCTCCTTCCGCCTCAATGACTCGGCGCTCATCCCCGGCGGCGGCGAGTTTCCCGGCCAGGGGCGCGCCGCCTGGTACGACAAGGTGCCGTCGAAATTCGCCGGCTGGGGCCAGAACCGCTTCGCCGAAGCCGGCTTCCGCGCCGTGCCGAACTGCGTCGTCCGCAAGAGCGCCTATGTGGCGCCGGGCGTGGTGCTGATGCCGAGCTTCGTCAATGTCGGCGCCTATGTCGATGCCGGCACCATGGTCGACACCTGGGTGACGATCGGCTCCTGCGCCCAGATCGGCAAGAACTGCCACATCTCCGGCGGCGTCGGCATCGGCGGCGTCTTGGAGCCGCTGCAGGCGGGGCCGGTGGTGATCGAGGACAACTGCTTCATCGGCGCGCGCTCGGAAGTGGTCGAGGGCGTCGTGGTCGAGGAGGGCTCGGTGCTCTCGATGGGAGTCTTCATCAGCGCCACCACCAAGATCGTGGATCGCGCCACCGGCGAAATTCATTACGGCCGCGTCCCCGCCTATTCGGTGGTGGTGGCCGGCGCCCTCCCCGGCAAGCCGCTGCCGAACGGCGAGCCCGGCCCCAGCCTCTATTGCGCGGTGATCGTGAAGCGGGTCGATGAGAAGACGCGGGCGAAGACATCGATCAACGAATTGCTGCGCGACTGATGATCGATCCCGTCGCCCTCGCCGCCGACCTCATCCGCAAGCCCAGTGTCACCCCGGCGGATGCCGGGGCGATCGGCGTGCTCGAAGGTGCGTTGAAGCCGCTCGGCTTCGAATGCCACCGGTTGAAGTTCGACGAGGGCGGAACGCCGATCGAGAACCTGTTCGCCAAGCGCCATCACGGCGAAGGCCGGCATTTCTGCTTCGCCGGCCACACCGACGTGGTGCCGAGCGGCCCGCGCGAGCACTGGAGCCACGAGCCCTTCGCCGGCGAGGTTGCAGGCGGGCGGCTGCACGGCCGGGGTGCCGCCGACATGAAGGGCGCGATCGCCGCCTTCGCCGCCGCGGCCGACCGCTTCCTGAAGCGGCGCGACAGCGGATTCACGGGCACGATCTCGCTCCTCATCACCGGCGACGAGGAGGGTGTCGCGATCAATGGCACCAAGCCGGTGCTGCACTGGATGCAGCAGCGCGGCGAGAAGCTCGACGCCTGCCTGGTCGGCGAGCCCACCAATCCGACCGTGCTCGGCGAGATGGCGAAGATCGGCCGGCGCGGCAGCCTGACCGGGCGCCTCACCGTCTACGGCACGCAAGGGCATGTCGCCTATCCCCAGCATGCCGAGAACCCGGTGCACCGGCTCGCCCGCATGATCGCGATCCTGACCGAGCCGCTCGACCGCGGCACGGAGCACTTCCCGCCGTCCAGCCTGCAGTTCACCACGGCCGATGTCGGCAACCCGACCACCAACGTCATCCCCGCCGAGGCGCGCGCCACCTTCAACGTGCGTTTCAACGACACCTGGAACCCGAAGAGCCTGGAGAGCGAGCTCCGCCAGCGCCTGACGCTGGGCGGCGCGCGCTACGACCTCAAGGTCGAATGCTCCGGCACCGCCTTCGTGACACCGCCGGGGCCGCTGGCCGGGATCCTCTCGGTCGCGGTGCAGGAGATCACCGGTCGCCAGCCGGAGCTCTCCACCACCGGCGGCACGTCGGACGCCCGCTTCATCAAGGACTTCTGCCCGGTGATCGAGTTCGGCCTGGTCGGCGACACCATGCACAAGGCGAACGAGAACGTCGCCACTGCCGACATCGAGAAGCTGGCGCAGATCTACGAGCGGGTGCTGGAGCGCTTCTTCGCATAAGCGGCGACGTAGCGCTCGCCGGCGGTCTCCTCGCCCTCCAGGAAGTGCCCCACCGCCCGCAGCGGCCCGATCCGGTCGCAGAGGATCTTCGAGATCGCCAGCATCGGCACCGCCAGCACGGCGCCGGGCACGCCCCACATCCAATACCAGAAGATCAGCGACAGGATCACCGCGACGGGATTCAAGGTGAAGCGCCGCGCCAGCAGCGAGGGCGTCACGATCTCGCCTTCCACGACATGGATGCCCAGATAGAGTGCGCCAGGGAGCAGCGCCGGCGCGAAGTCCGCGAATTGCATGAAGCCGGCGACGACGAACAGGCCGACGCCGAACAGCGGCCCCAGGATCGGCACGAAGTTGAGGATGAAGGCGATCGAGCCCCAGAGGAGCGGATCGCCCATGCCGCAGAGCCACATCGCGACACCGACTGCGATGCCGACCGTGGCGTTCATGAAGATGATGGTGAAGAGATAGGTCGAGACGTCCTGCTCGACCTGCAGGGAGATCTCGACGGCGCGACGCTTGTGCTCGAAGTTCGGCAGGATCTCGACCGCGCGCCGGAGGAACGTGTCCCCGGAGAGGATCAGGAAGAACAGCACAACCGTGGTGGTCACGAGGGCATCGAGCGCCGCCCGCGTGCCGCTGAAGAGAATGTCGAAGATGCCGACGCGCTCGACCGCGATGGGCGTCGCGTTCTTGGCGCCGCCGGCCGCCTGCTGCGCCTTGGCGAGGAAATCCTGCAGGCCGCTGATCGAACCTTGCAGCGGCTTCAGGCGCTCTTCGAGCCGGGGAATGCCTTCCGACATTGTCTTCCCCCACGACGCTGCCGGCATCGACAAGGCGGCGCCGAGGGCGAACAGCGTGATCGCGAGGATGAGCATCGCCACGATCGCCGCCAACGGCCGGGGAAAGCGCCAGCGCGCCATGGTCCTCACCAGCGGATACAGCAGCAGCTTCAGGAAATAGGCCATCACCACCGGGACGACGATGGTCTGGGCGACGAAGCAAGCGGCAAGCACCGCCAGCACGAACAAGCCGCCGAGGAAGATCGTCTTCGGGTCGGTCGGCAGCGGCATCTCCCGCGCGCCGGGCCGCGCCGGTGTTTCGTCCGGGCGCAGCTCGAGGATCTGATCAACCGGGATCGGCACGACGGCGCGATCGCTCATGGAAGGAACCCCACGAAACGCGTTCGAGGACCTTCCCCGAGCGTGACCGAGATAGAACCGGCCCTATGGGACAAAGTTCCCGCTGGCCGGTCGATCTCCTTCGATCTCAGGCGCGCCGCCGGCGCGAGACCACGACCAGAACGCCGCCGGCGACCACGGCGACGATGCCGGCGACGTCCGGGATATGGATCGAATGCTCCTTCTCGGCGGTGGCGACCAGGGGTCCCACCTCCAGGACTTTCTCTTCGGTCGTATAGGTGAAGCGGCCGGCGACGAGGCCGGCGATCCCGGCGATGATGAGCAGGACACCGATGATCGTGAGCGGTTTCATGGCATGGCCTCCAGGGATTGCCTCAGTCTTTCCTTCAAACCCGTCCTGCCCTTCGGACGGCCGTCCAGCAACGCAAGGGTCAGCGCCTCTTCCGGCTTGAGGCCGGACGCGGGTTCGTCGCGCACCGGCCGACGCGCACGCCGGATATCCGCCGCAAGGTTGCCGGAGAGATAGCCGTCGATGATGGCGGGATGGATGTAGCATTTGCGACAGATCGTGACGGTGTTTCCGAGCCGTTCCGCGACCGCCGCGATCGCCGCCTTCAACCGGCGTTTGGTCGGCGTCGGATCGTCCTCGTCGAGAGCGTCGCGCAG